>JAKAHZ010000070.1 GCA_021814615.1 Nitrospirota bacterium
AAGAAGTCGGACTCGATCCGGCTCCTCATTTCCATGACCTCCGGCACACTTGGAAGACCAACGCCCGACGGTCAGGCGTAGACCCGGAAATTCGGGAAAGCATTCTGGGTCATTGGTTCAAGGAGAAATCGGTGACGGAGCGCTATGGACGGATCAGCGATGAAGAGCTGAACAGGCTGGCGGCCTATGACTGGCCGGGTAATGTACGGGAGCTGAAAAACGTGCTGGAGCGGGCGGTGCTGCTCCAGAAGGACGGCGAGGCCCGGCCCTCGGTTTTTCTGCGGTCGCCCGCAGCGCCGAGCCCCGTTATTTCCCCGCGAGATGATCAGCCGGCTCCTCCCGGCGAGATCCTTGCCCTCGATGAAGTCGAGCGAAGGCACATTCATGCCGTGTTGAAACGCCTGGACGGCAACCTCACCCGTGCCGCCAAAGCCCTCGGCATATCCCTGTCCACACTCAAGCGGAAGCTCCGCCTGAACGGCGGCGCTCCCTTGTCGGGAGAGTAGTCACCTGCGCTGCCTTTTTTCCGAGCACCTCCGGACCGATTTGTGCTGCGGTTGCCTTCCTGCACATGCTGCTTTTCGCTGCACCGTTTTTCCGCCTGGTCCAAAAAAGAAAAGGTCACAAATTTTAACCCATCCAAAATGATCCACCTCCCGGACTGCTCCTTTCCCCGGTTGCCTAAATCCGTTTGATTTCATACTGTTCTAAATCGTGCATTGCGGCATTAATATTGCTATCGATAAGCAAGAGGTTTTACGGCATCGTTCAGGTCATGAAAAACATTCTCATCGTGGACGACAATAAGGACATTCTTGCCGTGCTTGCAGCGGACCTGAACCGTTGCCTGAAGGGCTGCATGATCATGACCGCCCAGAGCGGGCGGGAGGGAGCAGATATCCTGTCTCGTGTGCCGGTGGACCTCGTGGTGACCGATCTGGATATGCCGACCATGAACGGCTACCAGTTCATCAAGGAAGCAAGGATCCGGCGCCCCGAAGTATCCGTTTGCGTCATGACCGGCCTCGATTGCCGGGAGGCGGCTGAGCAGCTTCTGCCCCTGGGGCCCTCACGCATGATCGAGAAACCCTTTCATGTGGAACGGCTGGCAACGGTGATCCGCGAGGAGCTTGGAATGCCGGAGAATCCCTCTGATCAGGACATGGCCGGGCCGGTAGGATGCAAGGACGCTCCCTGCTGATCCGGCGCAGGGGAGGTGGAACTATGATGATACGAACGATGATTTTGGGCGCAGCGATCCTCGGTCTCCTTAGTTCTCCGGTCCTGGCCGAAGACAAAGGCATTCTCCGGAACGGCACCGATCGGGAGAGCTACAGCACCGGCGTGGCCTTCGTGAATAGCCTGAAGCAGCAAGGAGGCTCGCTCAACCTGGACATGGTGATCCAGGGCATCCGGGACGGACTCACCGGCGAGTCGCTCCTCATGTCCGGTGAAGAGATTCAGCGGACCCTGGCCGCGCTTCGGTCGCTCCGTCAGGCGGATCCGCAGAAGCTTGCGGCACCCCGTGAAACCGAAAAAGCACTGGCAGGCGGCGCGCCCGGAAATGCGACGGCGATGGATGCGTCCGTTCCCGCACAGACGGCGTTGCCGAAGGAACAGCAGGACGGCGGCGTCATGACCACGATGGCAAAGGGCGGCGCATCGCCGGGAACCCAGCAGGCGCCGTACGGCGCACAAGTTGGGGGGAGCGGCACGGCGCAGGCCGGGCCGACGCTCTCGTTCCGCAATCAGGCAAAGCTGAATGTGCAGGAAATGAAGGCGCAGATGCGGGCTTCGCTCATGCAGTCCGGACAATAACGACAAGGAGCGTGTATGCGGTCAACGGTTCTCTGCCTTCTCATGCTTCTTGCCCTTGCTCCGTCGGTTTCCGGGGCCGAATCCCCGGCGCTTGCAACGGACAAGGATAAGATCAATTACGCCATGGGAGTCAATATCATCAGCAGTATCAAACAGCAGGGTTTTGAACTCGATCTTGATATGGTGATCCGGGGGATGAAGGACGCCGCCGCGGGCAAGAATATTCTCATGAGCGAGGAGGAATTGAAAAAAACCATCCTTGCCCTTCAAACTGAAGTGCGACGAAGAGAGCGAATGGCTCCCATCGTTGCTGCGAAGGAAGGCAGGGTGTTTCTCGAAGAAAACAGGAAAAAGGACGGCGTGGTGGTGCGGCCGAGCGGGCTGCAGTACAAGGTGCTGAAGCAGGGCGCCGGCAGCATCCCCGCCGACGCCGACCTGGTGGTCTGCAATTATCGCGGCACGCTGTTGAACGGGGAGGAGTTCGACCGCTCCTATCCTGGACGGCCGGTGACCTTCAGTGTCCGCGAAGGGGGCGGCATGCGGGGCCTGAGCGAAGCGCTCAAGCTGATGCCGGTCGGCTCCTCATGGCAGCTCTATATCCCCGCCGATCTCGCCTACGGAGAGCGGGGGCGGCTCAGCGTCCTCGGGACACCGGTGCGGCCGAATGAGACGGTTCTGGTTGAAGTGGAGCTGCTGGAGATCAAGAAACCATAGGGGGAGTGAAAACAGTTTTCCGAATCGTGGCGATGGTGTGCCACCACAAAAGGAGGATCACATGCACAGGAGATTATTGTTGTTCCTGGCGCTGGCAATGGCGGTAGCGGTCGTTGCCGGAGCAGGACCGGCTCTCGCGGGGCCGGGGACGATGGCAGGGGCCGACGCGGCGGCGACGCCGAGCGGAGGCACATTCTTTGCCAACAGCCCGGCGGGTTCGTGGGTGTACACGGGCGCCACGGGATCGACCAATCCGACGGCGAGCAACTCGGGTACGCCGCTCAGGAAGTTCATTGACGCCTTGCCGCCGCTCTGTTCGGTGGGTACGAACACCCTGGGCACGGGCCAATGCCTGCCCGTTGCGGTGCCGGACCAGGCGACGTATGCAAATTCCGATTATTACGAGATCGGGCTCAAGGATTACACCGAGAAGATGCATTCGGACCTTCCCAAGGCGACCAAGCTCCGGGGATACTACCAGAAGAACACGGCGGATCCCTTTGCGAGCGTCAATCATTACCTGGGCCCCGTGATCGTGGCTACGAAGAACCGTCCGGTGCGCATCAAGTTCTTCAATGAACTGGGCGCAAACGGCGCGGGCGATCTCTTCATCCCCGTGGATCACACCTACATGGGAGCAGGTGTCGGCCCTGACGGCCGCGCCTATTCGGAGAACCGCGCCACCCTGCATCTGCACGGCGGCCACACGCCGTGGATCAGCGACGGCACGCCGCATCAGTGGATCACGCCGGCTGCGGAGAACCCGTTGACTTCCTATGTGAAGGGCGACAGCCAGCAGAACGTGCCGGACATGGACGGCGGCGTGGAGCCGGCGGGTGTCGCGACATTCTACTACACCAACAACCAGAGCGGCCGCCTGATGTTCTACCATGACCATGCCTACGGCATCACGCGCCTGAACGTGTACGCCGGAGAGGCGGCGGGGTATCTCATCATCGATCCGACGGAAGAGAACGCCCTGGCTGCCGCGGGCGTGCCGGGCACGCTCGGAACGACGCCGGATTTCGCGCACCTCGTTCCCCTGGTTATCCAGGACAAGACCTTCGTTCCTGCGGACATTGCGGTCCAGGACGCGAAGTGGACCGATCCCAAGTGGGGCATCAACGGCGACCTCTGGTTCCCCCATGTCTATGAGACGAATCAGTGGCCGACCAATCCCGATCTGAGCGGGGCGAACAATTTCGGCCGGTGGGACTACGGCCCGTGGTTCTGGCCGGTCTTCCCGGTCGCGATCCCCGGTCTGCCGACCATGAACGTGTCGGGCGTTCCCGAGGGCTTCATGGACACGCCGGTGATCAACGGCACCGCCTATCCCTATATGAATGTCGATCCGCGGGCATACCGGTTCCGGATCCTGAACGCGGCGAACGACCGCATGTGGAACCTGTCGCTCTTCACGGCAGACACGAGCACGGGCGCATATGTCTCGCCGGACACGGGGCTCCCGACGGAAATCAAGATGGTTCCCGCGATCCCCAGGCTTGCCTGCTCGGCCACGGTGACCACGAACTGCGTCTGCGCGCCGCCGACCTATGCTCCGGCAGGTTGCTTCCCGCCGACCTGGCCGACGGACTCGCGGCTCGAGGGCGTGCCTGATCCGGCGACCATGGGCCCCGATATCATCCAGATCGGGACCGAAGGCGGTCTCCTGCCGCAGGCCGTCGTGATCCCGCCGCAGCCGGTGAACTACGAGTACAACCGCAGGACCATCGTGGTGCTGAACGTGACCGATCACGGCTTGTTCCTCGGCCCCGCCGAGCGCGCCGACGTGGTCATCGACTTCTCGGCCTTTGCCGGCAAGACGGTGATCCTGTATAACGACGCCCCGGCCCCGGTGCCGGCTTTCGATCCCCGGTTCGATTACTTCACGGGCGATCCCGACAACACCTGGATGGGCGGCGCTCCGTCGACCCTCCCCGGCTTCGGACCGAACACGCGCACGATCATGCAGTTCCGCGTGGCGAACACGACGCCGACGCCCTTCAGCGTGCCGACCCTGACCGCGGCCCTGCCGGCGATCTATAAGGCATCGCAGCCCGCGCCGGTGGTGCCGCAGACGGCTTATCCTACGGGGTACAACGCGGCAAACGACACCTATGCGCGCATCCAGGACACGTCGCTCACCTTCACCAACCTGGCGACCGGCGCGACGGTGAGCGTGCATATGCAGTCCAAAACCATCCAGGAGCTCTTCACGCCGGATTACGGCCGCATGAACGCGACCCTGGGCACCGAGCTGCCGTTCACGACCGCGACGATCCAGACGACGATCCCGCTGGGATACATCGATCCTCCCACGGAGATCCTGCGGAACAACCAGCAGCAGCTCTGGAAGATCACGCATAACGGCGTGGACACCCATGCGATCCATTTCCATCTCTTCGACGTCCAGGTCATCAACCGCGTGGGCTGGGACGGCGCGATCAGGCCGCCCGAAGCGAACGAGCTGGGTTGGAAGGACACGGTCCGGATGAATCCGCTCGAGGATATCGTCGTGGCGCTCCGGCCGACTACCGCGCCGGTGCCCTTTGCGCTGCCCGACAGCATCCGGGCGCTGGACGTGACGATGCCGCTGGGAACGACGGCGCAGTTCACGGGCGTGGATCCCTACACGAACAATCCGATCACGGTGACGAATGCGCTGACCAACTTCGGCTTCGAATATGTCTGGCACTGCCATCTGCTTGGACATGAAGAGAACGACATGATGCGGCCGGTCGTCTTCAAATCCAAGGACAACATCGGCGTGTTCGAAGGCGCAACCAACACGTGGTACCTCGACGGGAACGGAACAGGCGCCTGGGAGGGAGCACCCGGTGACAAATCGGTTGCCACCTTCAATCCGGGCGTGGCCGGGACCGTGGTCTACGGCGACTGGGACGGCTCTGGCGCCACGAAGATCGGCATCTTCAACAACGGCACGTGGTATCTGGATTACAATAACGACGGTGTCTGGACTGCGGCCAATGACCGGATGTATTCCTTCGGCGTCGGCCTTGCCGGCGCGGTGCCGGTGACGGGCGACTGGAACGGTTCGGGCACCACGAAGATCGGCGTGTTCGATCCGAGCACGGGCTCGTGGTACCTCGATGTGAACGGCAACGGCGCCTGGGACGGCACGCCGACCGATGCGACCTATGTCTTCGGCGTCGGCTTGGCAGGTGCAATCCCCGTGACCGGCGACTGGACCGGGAACGGCGTTTCGAGAATCGGCATCTTTGCCGGCGGCATGTGGTATCTCGACGTGAACGGCAACGGAGCCTGGGACGGCACGCCAACAGACGCGACCTACACCTTCGGCGTTGGCCTGGCTGGTGCGATCCCCGTAACCGGCGACTGGACCGGCGACGGCATCACGAAGGTCGGCGTGTTCGATTCGAGCACCGGCTTGTGGTATGTCGATAAGAGCGGCAACGGCGCCTGGGATGGCACCCCGACCGATGCTTCGTATGGATTCGGTCTCGGTCTGCAGAGCCCCGTGCCGGTTATCGGCAAGTGGTAATATCCCTGCAGCACTGTTGATCATCGGCCCCGCCCTCGAAAAGAGGGCGGGGTTTTTTATATTATGGAATTCCTGCGTCAAACCGGTGATCGTACGCTGATGTTTCGGGAATTCTGCTATAGTTCCTGGAAGGGATTATATTCTTCTGCGAGAGGGGAGCTGATGAGGAAAGAAAACGGTATCAGGACGCGATCGGCATATCTGCTGATCATGCTCGCTCTTTTGACGATCCTGTCGCTGGTGTTCACCGGCGGCGCTTCCGCGCAGGAGGGGTATACGAGGACGATCGAGCGCTATCCTATTCCCGACGTCACGCTGGTCAACCAGGAGGGGGCGAAGGTGCGGCTCCGGGATTTGCTCGCGTCCGATGAGCCGGTGCTTGTGGACTTCATCTACACCACCTGCACGACCATCTGCCCGGTCCTGTCGGCGAATTTTTCGAACTTTCAGAAGAAACGCGCCCCTGCGGGCCGTCCGGTCAGGTTCCTCTCCCTGTCCATCGATCCTGATAACGACACGCCCAGGGCGATGAAGGCCTATCTGAAACGGTACGGTGCGGGACCGGGCTGGGATTTCCTGACCGGGACGCGCGAGGATGTCGTCAAGGTTCTGAAAGCCTGGAATGCCTTTACGCAGAACAAGATGAATCATTATCCTCTGATCCTGATCAAATCGCCGTCCGATGCATCGTGGGTGCGCATCTACGGCATGATCGGCACGTCGGAACTCATGACGGAGTTCGAGATGTTGAAGAAACCGCAGAAGGGGGCGGTGGAGGCGCTTCGGGAAAAGCCGTAATTGTACTTTTTTACCACGAAGATTCACGAAGTGCACGAAGAGAGATACGACGCTTGCTAGATTTGTGACCAGAGGGAGTCGGCCATCCGAACCATGAATCTGGACGATGTCTTGGGTGTTCTCAAGTATTTGGTAAGCTTGCCAGCCTGCAAGCTTGTTCGCTAGTTTAGACTCTTTTTTATTGACTTCCCCGCCCGATTCGTATAAAAACAAACAAGAAATTATGGAGATACGCGGCCGTACATTCCTGGCGGCCATCGTGGCTTTCACCAGCCTGCTGCTGTTTTCCGCCGTCTCCGACTCCGCCCCATCGAGCAACGAGGCGGGGCGCAAATATGCTGTCGCCCAAGAGCGCCTCGCCGACCTGAAGAAATCCCCGAAGAAGAGAAAATACCGCTCCTACTGGATCGACGCAGCCCGCACCTTCGAATCCATCGAGAAGAAATACCCCTCCAGCCCCCAGGCAGGCGACTGCTGCTTCGACCGCGCGGGCGTGTATCAGGACCTCTATCACTGGACCAGGATGACCAAGGACATCGACGAGGCGGCGAAGAGCTACACTGCCTGCCAGGCGTCCTATCCCAGGCATTCCCGCGCGCCCGAGGCGCTGTACCAGGCGATCGTGCTCGCCAAGAACAAGAAGGACAATGCCGGCGCCTTGGACATCTATCGCAAGCTGGCGAACGGCTATCCCGACAGCCCCTGGCTGGACAAGGCCAAGGCGCGGCTCGGTATCAAGAACATCGCAAAGGCGTCGAAAGGGAGCAAGAAGAAAAAGAAGGAACCGGAGATCACGAAGCCGCCCGAGACGGTGATCGAGAAGCCCACGGCTCCGAAGGAGCTGGGCCTGGTCAAGAACGTGCGGTACTGGTCCGAAGGGGCCTACACCCGCGTGGTCATTGACCTGGACCGGGAGCTCAAGTTCAAGTCAACGGAGGTCAAGAACCCCGACCGGCTGGTCTTCGACATCAGGAACTCGCGGCTCGACGATTCGGTGCGCAAGGACCCGATCGCCGTGAACAACGGCATCCTGAAACAGGTGCGCACGAGCCAGTATCTGCCTGACACGGTGCGCGTGGTTCTGGACCTGGCAAGCATCAAGAGCTATGCGGCCTTTCTGCTGCATAACGACGAGCGGCTGGTGATCGACGTGACGGGAACCGAACCTGCCGAGAGCGACCAGCCCAAGACCACGGACGTGGCTTTGGCGGAAAAGCCTTCGCCCGCACCGGCGCCGACACCCGCACCTGCTCCTGCGCCCGCTCCGGCTCCTGCGCCCGTGCCGCCGCCTCCGCCGCTCCCGAAGGTGGATAAGGACGAACGAAGCGACGACAAGCTCTCACTCTCCCGACAGATGGGACTCAAGATCAAGAAGATCGCCATCGACGCGGGCCACGGCGGCAAGGATCCCGGCGCCATCGGGAGGGGAGGACTGAAGGAAAAGACGATCACCCTCGATGTGGCGCAGCGGCTTGCCGTCCTGGTAAAAGAGCGGTTGGGATGCGAAGTGGTCATGACGCGGGATCGCGATGTGTTCATCGAGCTTGAGAATCGGCCAAAGATTGCAAAAGAGAGTAAGGCGGATCTTTTCGTCTCGATACATGTGAACGCCAACAGGAAAAAGAAGGCCAAAGGTATCGAAACCTATATCCAGAGCCTCCGCGCATCGGACCGCGAAGCTATGGCGACTGCAGCATTTGAAAACTCCACGACCACCAAGACCTTGAGCGAACTCGGCTCCGAAGTTGAGAAGATTCTCAAAGACCTCCAGACGGATGATAAGTTGGAGGAGTCACTCTACCTGGCCCATGCGGTCCAGGGATCGCTCATCTCGACCATGAAGCCGGTGCAGGGGAAGATCGTGAACCTCGGCGTGAAGCGCGCCTTCTTCTACGTGCTCGTGAACACCAAGATGCCGAGCATCCTTGCCGAGGTGGGGTTCATCAGCAATCCTGACGAGGAAAAGATGCTTCGGCAGGATACCTACCGCCAGAAGGTCGCCGAAGCGCTCTTCGACGGGGTGAAGAAGTTCGTGGAGTCAAGGGGACAGCAAACGGCGGGGATATAAATATAGTACCGAGAACCAAGTACCAAGTACCAATAAACCCTACATTGATTTCAAATCGGGGGTAGAACGGTTCCTGATGCTCTTGATGAATGCGGTGATGATGGTATGTATCTCTTGTGTTGCGGCATTTGCTGCAGAGAAGGCTTTCTCATCTATATAATGCAGATCCAGCGCAACATAGAGTATCGAACGTGTCTCTGCTAGAGACCCTTTTGCGATATACAGGTACTGTGCCAACTCCTTGTTGCCACCACGTCCGAATCCTTCAGCAATATTGGACATGACAGATACGGCAGCTCGCCGAATCTGATCCTTCAAGCCGAAGTCCTTCTGGAACTGCACAGATTGCGTTAAGCGATAGACCAGTCTGACCAGCTCTCGTGAACGTTGCCAGCAAATGAGATCTTCGAAGGTCTTTATCGCCATTGTTCTTTCTCCTTGCTTTGGTACTCAGTACTCGGTACGTGGTACTTATTCTATATCTTTTCCCCCATCGGTCGCCTTCTTTCCCATGAGGAACGCCTCGATGAATTGATCGAGGTCGCCGTCCATGACGGCATTGACGTTGCCGACCTCGTGGCCCGTGCGGTGGTCCTTGACCAGCTGGTAGGGCTGGAACACATAGGACCGGATCTGGCTGCCCCAGGCGATGTCCTTCTTCTCCCCGGCGATCTTGTCGAGCTTGTCCTCCTGCTCCTTCTTCTTCATCTCGAAGAGCTTCGCCTTCAGCACCTTCATGGCCACGGCCTTGTTCTTGATCTGCGAACGCTCGTTCTGGCACTGCACGACCACGCCCGTGGGCAGGTGGGTGATGCGCACCGCCGAGTCGGTCTTGTTCACGTGCTGGCCGCCGGCGCTCGACGCACGGTAGGTGTCGATGCGCAGGTCCTTCTCGTCGATCTGGATGTCCACGTCCTCCTCGATCTCCGGGTAGACGTAGAGGGAAGCGAAGGAGGTGTGGCGGCGCTTGTTCGCGTCGAAGGGGGAGATGCGCACGAGCCGGTGCACGCCGGCCTCGGCTTTCATCTTGCCGTAGGCGTATTCGCCGTTCACGGTGAAGGTGACGCCCTTGACGCCCGCTTCCTCGCCTGCCTGGTAGTCCAGGATCTCGGTTTTGTAGCGGCTCTTTTCCGCCCAGCGCAGGTACATGCGCATCAGCATCTCGGCCCAGTCCTGGGCTTCCACGCCGCCCGCACCGGGATGGATCGAGACGATGGCGTTCGTCAGGTCGTGGGGCCCCGCAAGGAGCGCGCTGATCTCGGCCTTCGCCAGTTCCTCCTGGAGCTGCGACAGCTCGGCCCTGAGTTCGGCCTCCATGGCATCGCCGCCTTCCTCGGCGGCCAGTTCGAGCATGGCGCCGATGTCGGCCAGACGCTTTTCGAGCGTTGTCACGCCGGAGAGGGAACGGTCGAGCCCCGCTTTTTCCTTCAGGACGATGTTTGCCTTGGACTGGTTGTTCCAGAAATCGGGTGCTTCGATCAGGCGGGTCAGTTCTTTGAGGCGCGCTTCCTTGGCGGGCGTGTCAAAGATGCCTCCGGAGGGTTTCGATCCTTGCTTTATGGGACTCTACGTCCCGTTTGAACTCGTCGATCAGCATCTTGCTCTCCTCTAATGATGGATGGAACGGTGCAGATTATACCATGGCAGGCCAGGGTGAACAACGGTTTTTGCTGCGAAGGATAGACGGATACAATTAAACGCTGAAACGGCTATGAGAAAATTTATGACGTACGCTTGATACGGCAATATCAGGATTCTTCATAGGTATTCAGCGTAAATCAGCGTTGAATTATTTGCATGCGGCAAAGACTCTGCGACGGGTTCCATAGCAGATTCCTACTCGCAATTGACTTTGGACGGACATCATGGTATAAGGTCGGCACAACTGAATAGGAACCGTCCATGCGAAGGGAATCCCGTGCCAATCGGGAGCGGACCCGCCGCTGTGATCCCGGCCCTGGAAGCTCAGGGTCAACGCTTCTGCCGACGCAAGCCACTGATTGATCATCAATTGGGAAGGCCGGCAGGGGAGGGAAAGCCAGAAGACCTGCATGGATGTTTCTCGCACGATCTTCGGCGCTAAGATCCTGTGTGGGTTAATACCGTCGCTATTAGTCCCCAGTCTTCTCCGAAGGCTGGGGATTTTTTTGTGGATCATGCCGTTCTTGTCATTCCCGAGGAGGTAATCGGGAATATGGCATTGATTAAACTGGATCCCCGACAACATCAGAATCCGGTTTTCTCAGCGTAGATCATAATTCATCGGCTTTTTATCAGCGTTGAATGATTCCTTAAATATCATTCGGGGATGACAGGTCAATATCGGGAGGGACAAGGAACGGAAAGGGGTGCGATTCCCCTGCTGTCGCGCAACTGTGACGGGAACGAAAGCCAGGATCAGCAACAAGTGACGAGCGACGAGAGAGATGCTGATCTACAGCCACTGCACATGGTGCGGGAAGGCCGGCGAGTAGGATGCCCGGAGCCAGGAGACGACTTGTCCCTATCTTCGCGTAAGGGAGAAAAGCCAATGCAAGTTCTTTTGCCACAGAGGACACAGAGATCACAGAGGAAGACATAAGGCGAAGCCAGTTGATTTACCGCAGAGGGCGCGGAGGACGCCGAGAAATACCAATTCTTCTGTTGCAAAAGACGGAAGTTTCTCTGTGAAGATAATGATTTCCTCTGTGTCCTCTGTGAACTCTGTGGCTAAATGCGTTTAGATTTTTTGTTGTCCTTTTCTCGGCGTTCTCGGCGGTTAATGCAGTTAATAATGAAAATCTTTTCGTGCGAAGAGCACGCATGCCCAAGGAGAGAAAACATGAAGACCCTCGAAGAGGTTATTTCGAACATACGGCCGGTCGATCATTCCCGGCGGAACGCGGTCCAGGCGCAGCTTGACGACCTGACCAAGCCGCAGGGCAGCCTCGGCCGTCTCGAAGAGCTTGCGATGCGCTACTGCCTGATCACGGGCAAGGACAAGCCGAAGCTCCGGAACAAGATCATCTTCACCTGCGCCGGCGATCACGGAGTTGCAAAGGAAGGCGTGAGCGCGTGGCCTTCCGATGTGACGCGCCAGATGGTCTACAATTTCCTTCACGGCGGCGCTGCGGTGAACATACTCGCCCGCCATGCGGGAGCTCGCGTCATCGTCGTAGACATGGGCGTGGACCATGATTTCGAGCCTGCCCAAGGCCTGGAGATCAGAAAGATCGGCCGCGGTACGGCGAATATCGCCGTCGGGCCCGCCATGACGCGGGAGCAGGCGGAAGCCTCGATCCTGGCGGGCGTGGGCCTGGTGGAGCGGTACCGCGAGAGCCTTGACATCGTCGGCACCGGCGACATGGGAATCGGCAACACCACGCCGTCGTCCACCATCGTGTCCGTCATCACCGGCGCCGACGCGGAGCTGGTCACGGGCCGCGGCACGGGCATCGATGACGCGGCGCTCAAGAACAAGATCGCCATCGTAAAGAAGGCGATCGCCGTGAACCGGCCTGACCGGAAGGACGCGCTCGATGTGCTCGCCAAGCTGGGCGGCTTCGAGATCGGCGGGATCGCGGGCATCGTGCTCGGCGCGGCGCTTCTTCGGATCCCGGTGGTCGTGGACGGGTTCATTTCCACTGCCGGCGCGTTGATCGCGGCGGAGCTTTGCCCGGCGGTGAAGGACTATATTATCGCGGCTCACCAGTCCGTGGAGATCGGTCACCGGAAGATGCTGGAGCACCTGGAGCAGCGGCCGCTCCTGGATCTGAACCTGCGGCTCGGCGAGGGCACGGGCGCGGCGCTCGGGATTTCGCTGGTCGAGGCGGGCCTTCGCACCCTCGCGGAAATGGCAACGTTCTCGTCGGCGGGCGTGTCGGAGAAGAATGCGACGCAGCCGGTATCGTGATCAGAGAACCTTGACAAATATTTTACCGCAGAGGACGCAGAGTAGAAGCGGGAGTCGGAAAATAAAGACTTACTGCTTCTTGCCACAGAGGTCACTGAGGACACAGAGAAAAACGTAAAAACTATTGAACCGTCGAGGACGCAGAGGAAAGAGGGGAATGAGACAAGGATGCCACAGAGGTCACCGAGGACACAGAGAAAAACGTGGAACGATTGAACCGCAGGGGACGCAGAGGAACAGCAAGGGATGAGGATGTCCGTGGCGAAAGAGAATTGCTTCGGTGTTCTCGGCGTGATCCGCGTTCTCTGTGGTAAACAACGTATTGGTTTCGTCTTTGTCTTTCTCTGTGAACTCTGTGATCTCTGCAGCGAGTAAAATATGTTTCGCTTTTCTCGGTGATCTCTGTGTTCTCTGTGGCGGAAAAGAATTGTATTTGCTTTCCTCGGCGACCTCTGCGGTAAAAGAGTATTGTATTTGTTTGTCGCCGTAATCAGCTCGTTCATTCGGGGTCCAAACATGCGAAGAGGAATTCAAACACTTGCATACATCACGCTGTTCCTGGCCGGGTTCTGCGGACAGGCTTTCTCCTTTCCGGAAAAGGTCCTCGACGACCGGAAGAAGGAGATTGAGATGCCGTCGCGTCCGGAACGGATCGTGTCTCTTGCCCCGACGAACACGGAGTTGCTCTTTGCCCTGGGGCTGGACAAGGAGATCGTCGGCGTCACTCAGTTCTGCGATTATCCAGCAGCGGCGAAAGCGAAGGAGAAGATCGGCGGGTTCGCGAACATCGATGCAGACCGGATCGTCAGTCTGAAACCCGATCTTGTCCTTGCCTTCGGCACGATCCAACTGCCGGTCGTGGCTGAGCTGGAAAAGCGGGGGATCAGGGTCTTCTGGATCTACCCGCATACGGTGAACGATATTCTCCGCTCCTTCGAGCGGATCGGGAAATTGACCGGCAGGATCGATGAGGCTAAACGCCTGCGGCAGGGCGTGGAGAAGGAGATCGGAGCTCTTCAAGAAGCCACCGGCCAGACGAAAGATGAGAAGCGGCTGACGGTGCTCCGGGTGATGAGCTTCAATACTCCCGCAACGATCGGGGCGGAGTCGTTCCAGACCGATATCTTCTCTCTTGCCGGTGGACGGAACGCGTTCCCTGCCGCGGGAAAGGATTATTTCGAACTGAGCAGTGACGAGCTCGCTGCGGGGAATCCTGACGTGGTCCTGATCTGCGGGGACGATGATGCAGGATTGAAACAGAGGATCAAGGAAAGCCCGCTCTACGGAAAGCTTCCTGCCGTGCAGAAGGGCAGGGTGCTCGTGCTTCCCTGCGATCTTACGTGCAAGCCGGGGCCGCGCGTGGGGGAGATGATCCGGAGGTTGGCGGAGTATCTGCATCCGGAGATCGGATACCACCGCATTTCAAATTAGCATCTATCACCACGAAGATCACGAAGGGCACGAAGAAACCCAATGCCTCCGTGAAGATTCGTGTCCAAAGGTATCGGTTGATCTGAGAATGAAGAATCTTCTTTTCATCCTGCTCCTCTCGGTTGTCTTGCCTTGCTCCGTATCGGCGTCTGAAGCCGCGTCCGGACCCCGGCGGATCGTGTCGCTTTCTCCTTCCACCACCGAGATCCTCTATGCCATGGGCCTCGGCGACCGGATCGTGGGGGTCACGAACTACTGCGACTATCCCGAGGAAGCGAAGAGAAAGCCGAAGATCGGGGGCATGTCCAACCCCTCGCTCGAAGCGGTGGTCACGCTGAAACCCGATATCGTGGTGCTGACCAAGGACGGCAACCCGAAGGAGTTCGAAGAGTTGCTGCATTCACTCCGGATCAGGACGGTTGTGTTCTTCAGCAGGCGGGTCAGCGAACTTCCCGGCGGGATCCGGCAGCTCGGCTCCGCACTCCAGGCAGAGGAAGGCGCCGAAAAGCTTGCAGGGAAGATCGAGCGGGACCTGCAGCGGCTGGAAGCTGCATCGCGCCGCGCATCCGGTGCTTCGCGACAGAAGGTCCTGTTCATTGTCTGGCCGGAGCCGCTGATCGTTGCCGGGCCGGGAACGGCAATCGACGACGCGATCACGCTCTTGGGAGATCGGAACATCGCCGCGTCCGCAGCCTCGACCTATCCAAAGTATTCGCTCGAGGAAGCGATCCGCCAGGCACCGGACGTGATCGCGATCGGCAAGGGCTCGGGCATGGATATGGTTGAGGTCTCGCGCGGCCTGATCTCGCGCATGACGTCGGTGCCTGCGGTGCGGTACAACAAGGTCTGCTATCTGGGAGACGGGCTTTACCGGCTGGGGCCGCGGATCGTCCCGGGGATCGAGGAGCTTGCTCAATGTCTCGAGCGAAAATCGCCGCGCTGATCCTCATACCGCTCTTGATCGTTCTTGCGTCGCTCTTCCTGGGACCGAGGAGCATCAATCCGCTGGCGCTTGACGGGGTGGAACGGGAGATCCTGCTCAATATCCGCCTTCCGCGCGTGCTCGTTGCTTTTCTCATGGGCGCGGCGCTCGGCGCTTCGGGCGCGGTGCTGCAGGGCGTTCTGCGGAACCCGCTGGCGGACCCCTACATCCTGGGCATCTCAAGCGGCGCGTCGCTCACCGCGGCGCTCGGCATCATCGGCGGTCTGACCTTCCTGGGCGCCTTCACCGTGCCGGTGCTCGCCTTCATCGGCGCGCTCGCGACCGGCAGCATCGTGGGGGTCATGGGATGGAAGCGCGGAGGGCTCTGGCCGGAGCGGCTGCTGCTGGCCGGCGTGGGATTGAGCTTCCTCTTCTCCGCGCTCCTCATGCTCATGATGAGCATCTCCACGGACGAGGGCCTGCGGCGCGCCATGCTCTGGATCTTCGGCGACCTGTCCCTGTCGGAATGGAAACGCGTTCCCTACGGGCTGGGGTTCGTGCTTGCGGGCATTGTTCTTTCGGCAACGCGCGCCAAGGCCCTGAACGCCTTGATCCTGGGCGACGAGTTCGCTTACAGCCTGGGGTTCGCTCCGCACCGCGAGCGGTTCATCCTCTTCGTTTCCGTGGGGCTCATGACCGCGGCATCGGTCTCCCTGGGCGGCATGATCGGATTCATCGGCCTCCTGATGCCCCATATCATGCGGTTCTTCATCGGGTCCGACAGCAGGATGCTGATCCCGGCGTCGGCGCTCGGCGGCGGAGCGCTCCTTTGCATCGCCGATCTGATCAGCAGGTCGCTTCTGCCGCCCATGGAGTTGCCGGCAGGCGTGATTACGGCGATCATCGGGGCCCCCTATTTCCTCTATCTCCTCAGGAGAAAAGATGTGCTCAGCATCTAGGCGGAACATTCTCGAACTCGACGGCGTCGATTATGCCTACGGGAAGCGGGATCGATTCATCCGCGGGCTCTCCTTCTCCGTCGGGGAAGGGGACTTCGTGGGGCTCCTGGGCGCGAACGGTTCGGGCAAGTCCACGATCATGAAGCTTGCGAGCGGCCTGCTTCGGCCGTCAGCGGGATCGGTCCGCCTCTGGGGCAGGGATCTGGCGGCGGTCGGCCACCGGGACCGTGCCAAGCTGATCAGCTATCTTCCCCAGACCCTCGACATTAACGTGCCTTTTACCGTCGGCGAACTCGTCGGCATGGGGCTGTATCCCTACGATATCCCGCCGGCCATGACCGTGGCTGAGGCGCTGGAAATGACGGGCTTAACGGACAAGGCTGATGCGCGCCTCACGGACCTTTCGGGAGGCGAGCGGAGGCGGACCTTCATCGCCATGACGCTCCTGCAGGGGGCAGGTCTTTTGATGCTTGACGAGCCGCTGGCGAACCTGGACATCAAGTACCAGATCGAGCTGGTCAGGTTGCTCAGGAAGCTGAGGCTGGAGCGGAATATCTCGGTGGTCATGGCTTTGCACGACATCAACATGGCGCTTCAGTTCGAAAAGGTGATGCTCGTCAAGGAAGGCAACCTCATCGGAGAAGGCTCGCCGGAGAATGTGCTCAGCCGGTCCATGCTGAAGCAGGCATTCGATGTGGATGTGGAGGTACGGAGATCCGGCAATGAGGGTGTGTATATCAGTTTGCAGGATCACTTTTAGAGTCAAGATTGCAAGCGAACAAGGTGACAAGTGGAAAGTCTGCAAGTCGATTATAACCGCGAAGGCGCGAAGAACGCGAAGAAGATCTTCGACCACGAAGGACACGAAGATCACGAAGAAGGCATAATCCCAGAGTTCGAAGTTCGGAGCGAAAGAAACGTTAACAAGCAGCAAACTGATTATAACCGCGAAGGCGCGAAGAGCGCGAAGAAGACCTTCAACCACGAAGGACACGAAGATCACGAAGAAGGCAGCATTGCTCTATAGAGTGAAGAGTACAAGAACTAGTTCGGAGCTAGGAGTGATTTTCTCAGTGTCCTCAGTGTCTCCGTGGTAATAATCTACTTTTTGCGACTTTATCAAGCCTTTAAGCTTACTCGCTTGTCAGCTTGCCGGTCTGCAAGCTGGTCAGCTTGAGCTGAGCCTCAAGGAGGATCGGAAATGACCTACGGCGCATCATGGAGCGGAGGCAAGGACAGCTGTCTTGCCACCTATCTCGCGAAAAAGAAGGGGCTGGCCGTCTCGACGCTCATCCATTTCGACCGGCCGAACAATCTGCACGGCGTGGATCCCGCCATGATCAAGCTCCAGGCGGAGCTTGCGGGCATCCCGATGGTGCAGAAGCGCGTTCCCATGACCGGCTTCGAGCGGGAATTCCGGGCCACCGTGGAGGATCTCAAGCGGGGCGGCATGGGCGGCATGGTATTCGGC
>JAKAHZ010000071.1 GCA_021814615.1 Nitrospirota bacterium
CAGATACGAGATTGCTTCGTCGCTTGCGCTCCTCGCAATGACATCAAGAGAGGCCTTTTTCAAAAACCTGTTAATAAAACACGATGTCTTTCTCTGTGTCCTCGGTGACCTCTGTGGCGAAAAGCCTTTTTACGAGTTCATCATATATTGACGGGGACAGAATTGACTTGACAGGACCAGGCTGAAGTGTTACCAAATAGAAATTAGTAACACCATTCGGAAGCGGGGGCATCGATGCGGCGACAGGGAACGATGGGTGCGGCGATCTTGGGACTGGTCATGATCCTGGCGGGAGGGAGCGCCTTCGGCATGCATCCCTTGATCACCGATGACGCGGAGACCCAGGGCAAGGGGAAGTTCCAACTCGAAATAAACGGCTCCTATGGGACCGATTCCCAGACCGTCGCCGGTGTCAGCGTGAAGGAGATCGAAGGCGAGCAGGCGACGGCGCTCACCTATGGCGCGGGAGCGCATCTCGATCTCTTCGTCGAGATACCGTACCTCTGGATCCGGGGCAAGGAGGACGGCATCGTCGCCTACAGCGAGAGCGGCCTGTCGGACGTGAGCGTGGGGGCGAAATGGCGGTTCTTCCATAAGGACGGCCTGAGCTTCGCGGTTAAACCGTCGGTCAGTCTGCCCACGGGCGATGAACAGAAGGGCCTCGGCTCGGGCAAGTACGGCTACAGCGTGTTCCTGATCGCCCAGAAGGAAGTCGAGCCCTGGTCCCTGTTCCTGAATCTCGGCCATATCCGGAACAACAACGATTTCGACGAGGCGAACGATCTCTGGCATGTTTCCCTCGCCGGGACCTATGAGGTCGTGGAGCATCTGAAGATCGCCGCAAATGTGGGCGCGGAAAAGAACCGCGACAAGACCGCGGACAAGGACCCTGCCTTCGCGCTCCTGGGGATCGTTTACGAAGTCGGGGAGACGCTCGACCTCGACGCGGGAGTCAAGAAGGGACTGAACGAGGCGGAGACGGATGTGACGTACCTGGCGGGAGTGACGGTGAGGTTTTGAAGTAACCGGCCCCCTGGTCCCTGGACCCCGGACCCTGGCCCCTGAACTTATGAACCGCGAAGGCGCAAAGTGCGCGAAGGAAACCGTAAATCATCCTCGCCCCTCAGGGGGAGAGGAAAGAGGTGAGGGGTGGTAACAGCAGTTCGAAGTTCATAGTTCGGAGTTCGGAGTAAAGGCCGGCAAAGCAGTTTCAGGATTCTTCATACGTTCTCAGCGTTAATCAGCGTTGAATTATTTCGATGAGCTGGCCCCTGGTCCCCGGACCCTGGCCCCTGACAATGTGAAGGAGGTAACTGTTCGTGCATATGGCGGATGCATTGCTTTCCCCGGCCGTGGGCGTTTCCTTCTGGGCGGGGACATTCGCGGCGATCACCTATGCGTCGAAGAAACTGAAAGACACGATCGACGACCGGATGATCCCGCTCATGGGAGTCCTGGGCGCCTTCATCTTCGCGGCGCAGATGATCAATTTCACGATCCCCGGCACGGGATCGAGCGGCCATATCGGCGGCGGCATGATCCTGGCCGTGATCCTGGGGCCCTTCGCGTCCTTTCTGGTCATGGCTTCGGTCCTGACCGTCCAGGGGCTCTTTTTCGCCGACGGCGGGCTGCTCGCCCTGGGCTGCAATATCTGGAACCTCGGCATCTATCCCTGCTTCATCGTCTATCCGCTCCTGTACCGGCCGCTGGTCCGGCGGGATGCAAGCCCCCGGCGGATCGTGATCGCCTCGATCCTGAGCGTGGTCGTCGCGCTCCAGATGGGCGCCTTCTCCGTTGTCCTCGAAACGGTCCTGTCCGGCAAGAGCGAGCTGCCCTTCGGCGCCTTCGTGCTGCTCATGCAGCCCATCCATCTCGTCATCGGGATCGTCGAGGGGCTCATCACGGCCGGGGTGGTCAATTATGTGCGTTCCGCCAGGCCGGAGCTCCTGGAAGGCGTTTCAACATCCGGGAAGCCTCTGCGGCTCGGAAAGATCATCATCATCTTTGCCGCTCTCGCGCTGATCACCGGAGGATGGATATCGTGGTATGCTTCAACCCATCCCGACGGCCTGGAATGGGCGGTCCAGCGGATCACGGGGAAACCCTCGCTGCCGGCGAAGGAAGAGGGCGTGGCGAAGGCGTTCAAGGATGTGCAGGAGAAGACCGCGGTCATGCCTGAGTACGGTTTCAAGCAGACCGGGGGGGAGGCAACGGGCGGCGCAGGAACGCCCGCATTGCCGAAAGAAGCGGAGACCTCTGCCGCAGGGATCATCGGCGCTGCCGTGGTGCTCGGTGCGGTCGTGCTCCTGGGATTCGGCATCACGATGATCCGGAAGCGGCGGGGATGATCGCGTCGGCTTTCCGCTCCGGGGTATGCAGGTTTTGTGAGCAGTTTTTAAGCTGCTGGTGCCATTCTTTGGCGCCACCTTTCTTCGGGCAAACAAGAAAGGTGGCTGGAAAGTTGTCTCAGGCTGGAACGCTTAAAGACATATTCTTGATACTTCTGGAAAGTTAGACGAGCCAGTATACTACTACCGTCACTGCGAGTTCTCTATCTCTCGCGTACAGGCTATGCGCAGCGAACGCGTCTTTAATAGCATCAAGCAACTACGAGATTGCCGCGTCGCAAAAAGCGCTCCTCGCAATGACGATGTACTTCTGACAATCTGCCGGTTTGCCGGCTATCCGAAGAAAGGCTAGGCATGGCCTTCGACGAAGCATACTTCAACATCGGGCGGCTCGACCGCCTGTCCTACGGCGACACCTTCGTTCACCGGCTGGACCCGCGCGTCAAGGTCATTGCCGCCATGCTCTTCGTGCTGGCCGTCGTCTCCTTCTCCAAGTACGAGGTCCTGGGCCTCGTTCCCTTCCTGCTCTTTCCCGTCGCCCTCGTGACGCTCGGCGATCTGCCGCTGCTTTTTCTGGTGAAGAAAATCCTGCTCGTTGCGCCCTTTGCGGTGTTCGTGGGCGTCTTCAACCCCATTCTGGACCGGCAGACCGCCCTGGTCCTCTTCGGCGTGCCGCTGGCTGCAGGATGGCTCTCCTTCATCTCGATCCTGCTCAAGTTCCTGCTCACCATCAGCGCCGCGCTCATCCTGATCGCCACCACGTCCTTCCCCGGCGTGTGCCAGGCCCTCCGCCGCCTCGGCGCTCCGGCCCTTTTCGTGTCCCAGCTGCTCTTCCTCTACCGGTATCTCTTCGTGCTGCTCGAGGAGACGATGCGGATCGTCCGCGCCCGCGATCTCCGGTCCTTCGGAAAGCGGGGGATGGAGGCGAAGGTTGCGGCGCGGATCATCGGCGGCCTCTTTCTCCGGACCGTGGAGCGGGCGGAACGCATTTACCGCGCCATGCTCTCGCGCGGGTTCACGGGCGAGATCCCCGTGCTGCGAAGGGCCGGCGGCAGGCGGGCCGACGCGCTCTTTCTGCTGGCGGTGGTTCTCTATCTTGCGGCGTTCCGCTTTTTCCCCGTCATGGAGTGGACGGGGCGTCTGGTCCAGGGGGTGATGCGGTGAGCCATCATTTCATCGATTTCCGGGATGTGAAGTACCGTTATCCCGACGGGACGGAAGCCCTCAGGGGGATCACGTTTCGCATCACCCACGGCGAGTCAGTGGGGATCGTGGGCGCCAACGGCGCGGGCAAGTCGACCCTTCTTCTGCATATGAACGGTTTTCTCATGCCCTCGTCGGGCGCGGTGACCATCGGCGACGTGCTGCTCCAGAAGGGGACGGCGCAGGAAATTCGCAAGCGGGTGGGGGTGGTCTTTCAGTACCCCGACGACCAGCTCTTCATGCCCACGGTCTTCGATGACGTGGCCTTCGGCCCGCTCAACCTGGGTCTGGATGAACAAAGTGTCCGCGAACGGGTCGAGGATGCGCTCCGGACCGTTAGCGCGCTGCAACTGCGCGACAAACCGCCGCATCATCTTTCCGGAGGGCAAAAGAGCGCGGTGGCGATCGCTTCGGTCCTTGCCATGGAACCGGACATCCTGGTCATGGACGAACCGGCGGCAAACCTTGATCCCAAGGCGCGGCGGCGGCTGATCCAGCTGCTTAAGACGTTTTCCCATACGAAGATCGTGGCCTCTCATGATCTGGACCTCATCCTCGACGTCTGCAGCCGTTGCATAGTCATTCATGAAGGCGTCGTTGCCGCGGACGGCCCCGCTGCAGAGATCCTTTCGAATAAGGCGCTCCTGGAAGGGAATAACCTGGAACTTCCCCTTTCGCTCCAGCGGCATCAGCATGAGCATGAGCATGAGCACTGCCACGGCGGTGAGACCCATGCACATCCCCATGGGCATGAACACGAGCATCCCGAGGGGCACGACGGTGCGGCAGGTCATGTGCACGGCGATGCGGGCAAGGATCCTGATCATCCCCATGACGATCACGAGCACGGGCCGCATACGCATGAGCATTGAAGAAACAAGAGTCAGGAGTCAGGAGTCAGGAGAACAACCTTTGATGCATCCTGATCGCATGGAGGACCTATGGCTGGTGTAGCAAGATTCGGCGTTTCCCTTGACAGCAAACTGATGAGAAAGTTCGACGAACTGATCGAGCGGAAAGGGTATCGGGCCCGTTCCGAGGCGATCCGCGATCTGATCCGCGACCGGCTTGTTGAGGAGGAGTGGGAGGGCGGGGACGCGGAAACCGTGGGCACGATCACGATCGTGTACAACCATCATACGCGGGAACTGGACCATGCGCTCACGGACATCCAGCACCAGTCCTATCACCAGATCATCTCCGCCCTGCACATCCATCTGGATGCGCACAACTGCCTCGAAGTCCTCGTGGTGAAGGGGAAGAGCAGGGATATCAAGAAGATCGCCGATCATCTCATCGGGACCAAGGGCGTGAAGCACGGCAAGCTCGTCATGACGACGACGGGGAAAGAGCTGGTGTAGTAAGACCGACAAGGAGACAAGGCGACACGGAGATTTCTTGGTGCTCTTCGTGTACTAACAAGAGTTATTTGAACCACGAAGTACACGAAGGACACGAAGGGAAATCGACTTCAATGGAGTCCGAAATTCTCGGCCTCTCGGTGCACTCTGCGGCGAATAGGTCCGCCTTCCTTCACGCACTTAGCGCCCCGGCGGTGATTTCCGGTTTTTCTTCGTGCTCTTTGTGTTCTTCGTGGTAAAAAGGCTTTTACACTATTGGGAGGTATTATGCACGAACATCACGGCCATCATCAGCACCACGATCATGACCACGATCCGGAGGAGACCGAGACGCTCAGGAAGCTTCTCGTCATGCTCGACCACTGGATCGAGCACAGCGACTCCCACGTGGAGGACTACCGCTCATGGGCGGGCAAGGCGGGAGCTTCCGGCGAGGACGAGGTCAGCAGGGAGATCCACTTGGCCGTGAGCGGCAGCGACGAGGTCAAGGCCCATTTGAAACGGGCGCGGGCAATCCTTGCGGCGAAGCTCATTCTGAGAAAATAAGGTACCAAGTACCAAGCTGGTGTCATTGCGAGGAGCGCAAGCGACGAAGCAATCTCGTATCTGATTGATATTCCTAGCTACGAGTTTGCTTCGCTTCGCTCGCAAAGACCCTGAAAAACGTTTTTCAACAGCCTGTTAAGGGAAAGAAGGAAAGGATAACCTATGAACGGCATTCAATTTGACGACGATCTGCGCGATGCGATCCAGTTTCACGGGCACCTCTGCCCCGGGCTCGCGCTGGGCTACCGGGTCGCCAAGGCTGCCTTGCGCGAACTGGGCGCGGAGCGGCCCCATGACGAGGAACTGGCAGCCGTGGTGGAGAACGATTCCTGCGCAGCCGATGCCATCCAGTTCATCACCGGCTGCACTTTCGGGAAGGGAAATTTCCTGTTCAACGACTACGGCAAGCATGTATATACCTTCTACAACCGGCGGACAGGAAAGGGCGTGCGCATCTCCGAGGACTTCCGGGGCTTCGAGAACGATCAGCGCTATCCTGAACTGAAAAAACGCGAGGACGCGGGGCAGGACGTGTCAGCCGAGATGGAGGCTTTCAAGATGGAAAAGGTGGGCGCCATTCTCCGGGCCGATGACCGGGAGTTCCTCAGGATCGAACCGGTTGCCGCGCCGGCGCCCCGCATGGCCCGCATCCGGGCGTCGGTCCGCTGCGCCCAGTGCGGCGAACGGTTCATGGAATCGCGGGGCAGGGTCAAGGCCGGCAAGATCGTCTGCATCCCCTGTTTCGGGGGTGATTAAAGGCAGCTCAGGGTTCGGAGTTCGGGATTCGGAGCAAAGACGGAATAACCGTATCCACCACGAAGATCACGAAGCGCACGAAGAAATGAAGGCAACGTACTACCGCGAAGACGCCAAGAACGCGAAGGAAACCGTAAATCATCCTCGCCCCTCAGGGGGAGAGGCTTGGTGAGGGGTGGATAATTCCGTGCAAAGTTCGGAGATCAGCGTAAGGACGGACAAGCCAATATCCACCACGAAGGTCACGAAGCGCACGAAGAAATGAAGGCAACGACTACCGCGAAGACGCCAAGAGCGCTAATGATACCAAGTTCATAGTTCGGAGTTCTTAGTCGGAGTAATCAGGATTCTTCATAATTTCTCAGCGTTAATCAGCGTTGAATGATATTTCGCTGAATTGAAGTTCTTCGTGCTCTTCGTGGTAAGCGGATTTCCAGCATTATTTTATAGGCTTGACATTGAAACAACCTGCCGTTATTATAACCGTGCTCTTTTCACCCCACCCGATCAAGGAGCGGAATATGAAAAAACTGCTTGTTTTTCCTGCGCTTTCCCTCTTGCTTGGCTTGGCTGCATGCGGTGTCCCGACTGCTGAACATGCGAAGGTTGTGAACGATCTCGCCGACTGCGCGAAGCGCCGAGACGAGGTCACGGTCCAGGCGAACGCCTGCAAGAACCAGGTGGCGAACCTGACCGCGGAGAACGATGCGCTCAAGAAGGACAAGGATGCCCTGACCAAGGACAAGGAAGGGCTCCAGGCCCGGGTGAACGAGCTTTCGACCAAGGCCGAAAAGGCGGAGCAGCTCGAAAAGGCAACGCAGACCTACCAGGACCTCCAGAAGAAACTGGAGAAGGAGATCCAGGAAGGCAAGATCCAGCTGACGGAAATGAAGAACCGGCTGACCATGACCATGGTGGACAAGATCCTCTTCGCCTCGGGCAGCGCCGAAGTGAGCAGGGAAGGCAAGAACGTGCTCGACAAGGTGGTCCCGATCCTGAAGGAGATCAAGGACAAGCGGATCCAGGTCGAGGGCCATACGGACAACGTGCGCATCATCAGCGCCATCAAGACCAGGTATCCGACGAACTGGGAGCTTTCCACCGCCCGCGCAACGCAGGTGGTGCGCTATCTCCAGGAGGACGGCGGAATCGATCCCAAGGTTCTTTCCGCGACAGGATATGCCGAGTATCAGCCTGTGGCGCCGAACGATTCGGACGAGAACAAGGCAAAGAACCGGCGGATCGAGATCGTGCTCCTGCCGCTGACGCAGTAGAACCAGCCGGCTCGCTTGTAAGCTTTTTTTCAACCATGTTCACCGGGATCATCGAGGAAATGGGCGCGGTCAAGGCCCTTCAGCGGACGGGCAGCGCAGCGCGGCTCGTCCTCGGCGCGTCGAAGGTGCTCGAAGGCACGGTCCTGGGCGACAGCATCTGCGTGAACGGCGTCTGCCTGACCGTGGTCGCCATGGGCAAGGACGAGTTTGCCGCGGACGTGGCGGCGGAAACGCTCAAGGTCTCGAACCTGGGCGAGCTCACCGCCGGGGCCCGGGTGAACCTGGAACGGGCGCTGCAGCTTTCCGCGCGGATCGGCGGCCACCTGGTGAGCGGACATGTTGACGGCGTGGGAAGGATCCGCGAGAAGCGGGAAGAAGGGAACGGCTGGCGGATATTTATCGATGCGCCCCCCCAGGTCCTCCGGTATATAATAAAGAAGGGTTCCATCGCCATCGACGGCATCAGCCTGACGGTGGCCGACGTCGATGCGGCAGGGTTCTCCATCGCCATGATCCCCCATACGGCCAAGCTGACGACCCTGGGATTCAAAAAGGCGGGGGACAGCGTGAACCTCGAATCGGACCTCATCGGCAAGTACGTGGAACGTCTTCTTGCCGGCAGGGTCGAAGGCGGCGTGTCGCTGGAGTTGTTGAGAAAGAACGGATTCGCGTAGTAATTAAGAAGCACCAAATAACAAGCATCAAATCTCAAATAAGCATCAAGTGGCCAATATCCAAACGATGTGATGTGTTTGGAGCTTAGAGTTTGGGTTTTGGAGCTTATTTGTTATTTGGCAATTGGGATTTGGAATTTGAAATTATCTAGGAGTTGCCATGAAGTTCAATACCATTGAAGAAGCGATCGAGGACATCAAGAAGGGAAAGATGGTGATCCTCGTGGACGACGAGGACCGCGAGAACGAAGGCGACCTGACCATGGCCGCGGAGAAAGTGACGCCCGAGGCGATCAATTTCATGGCCAAGGAGGGGCGCGGTCTCGTCTGCCTGTCCCTGACCCAGGAGCGCGTCGAGCATTTGCAGCTGCCGATGATGACCACGGACAACACGTCCTCCTTCGGCACGGCCTTCACCATCTCCATCGAGGCGAAGAAGGGCGTGACCACGGGCATCTCCGCAGCCGACCGGGCCAAGACCATCAGGACGGCCATCGATCCGGCGTCGGGTCCCGAGGACCTGGCCCGTCCGGGACACGTGTTCCCGCTCCGCGCCCGTCCGGGCGGGGTGCTGCAGCGCGCAGGCCAGACCGAAGGGTCCGTGGACCTCGCCCGGCTCGCCGGCCTCACGCCGGCCGGCGTGATCTGCGAGATCATGAACGACGACGGGACCATGTCCCGCGTGCCCCACCTGATGGAGTTCGCGAAGAAACACGCGATGAAGATCGTTACCATCAAGGACCTCATCGCCTACCGTGTCAAGAAGGAATCGCTGGTCAAGCGCGTTGCCGTGACCAAGCTTCCCACGGCCTACGGCGACGAGTTCACCGCCATCCTCTACGCCAACGACATCGACCGGCAGCAGCACATCGCGCTCGTGAAGGGCGAGATCAAGCCCGGCGACGCGGTGATGGTGCGCGTCCATTCCGAGTGCCTGACCGGCGACGTCTTCGGGTCGCTGCGGTGCGACTGCGGCGAACAGCTGCACAACGCCATGGAGATGATCGGCAAGGAAGGGAAGGGCATCATTCTCTACATGCGCCAGGAAGGGCGCGGCATCGGCCTCGAAGGCAAGCTCAAGGCCTACGAGCTCCAGGACAAGGGCAAGGACACCGTGGAGGCGAACCTGGCGCTGGGATTCAAAGCCGACCTGCGGGACTACGGCGTGGGCGCCCAGATCCTGCGCGACCTCGGCGTGGGCAAGATCCGCCTGCTCACGAACAACCCGAAGAAGATCATCGGCCTCGAAGGGTACGGCCTGACGGTGGTGGAGCGCGTTCCCATCGAGATGCATCCCCATCCCAAGAACGTGCATTACCTCAAGGTGAAGAAGAACAAGCTCGGGCACATGCTGGAAAAGGTGTAGCTGCAGACCCGATACATGAAATACCGCGAAGTCGCAAAGATCGCGAAGGGAATCATACGTTGCGCCGATCGTTTCCCTTTGCGGCCTTAGCGTCTTTGCGGTTCATGATTCCGCAGTTCATAGCTGCCTGGAGGAAACAGATGGCCAAGACCATTCAGGGTGATCTCTCTGCAAAGGGCTTCAAGTTCGGCGTCATCGCGGCGCGGTTCAACGATTTCATCACCTCCCGGCTGATCGACGGGACGCTGGACGGCCTGACGCGCCACGGCGCCGCCGAGACGGACATCGAGATCGTCCGCGTGCCGGGCGCCTTCGAGATCCCGCTGGTGGCCCAGAAGATGGCGCGGACGAAGAAGTACGACGCCGTGATCTGCCTGGGAGCCGTGATCCGCGGCGCGACGCCTCATTTCGACTATGTGAGCGCCGAGGTGAGCAAGGGCGTGGCCGCGGCCTCCATGGACGCCGGCGTGCCGGTCATCTTCGGCGTGCTGACGACGGACACGATCGAACAGGCCATCGAACGCGCGGGGACCAAGGGCGGCAACAAGGGATGGGACGCCGCGCTTTCCGCCATCGAGATGGCGAACCTGATGAAACAACTGGCCTAAAAGGGGAACGCCCGGCGACGCAGCCGGGCCTGACGGGAAGGTATGAAGCGAAGAAAGGCCAGGGAATACGCTCTCCAATTGCTGTTCCAGCTGGATATCCGCAAGGAAAAACCGGGCGCCATGATTTTCAAACGGTTCTGGGCCGACCAGGAGCCGGACGAGGACGTGCGCTCCTTTACCGAGGAGATCGTCAAGGGGACGCACAAGCATTCTCGCACCATTGACGAGAAGATCCTGGCCAGCGCCAAGAACTGGACCCTCGAACGCATGGCGACGGTGGACCGCAATGTGCTCCGGCTGGCCACCTACGAAATCCTCTATCGCATGGATATCCCCCCCAGCGTCACGATCAACGAGGCGATCGAACTCGCGAAGAAATACGGCACCGACGAGTCCGGCGGATTCGTCAACGGCATCCTGGACAGCGTGGCGCGCCTGGCGGGCAAGGTGGACGCAAAGGCGCTCCGCTGAACCACGGCGGGGCGGAATCGGGCATGATGGTCGGAACGCTGATGAACGACATCACGAAGGTGGACACGGAAGCGGTGGCCGTCGGGTTTTTCGAGGATCTGCGGCCCCTGAAAGGGAGCGCGGGAGCGATCGACTGGCTTCTCTGCGGCGCCCTGTCGCGCCTCGTCATCGACAACCGGATCCGCGGCGCCCTGGGTGAGGTCGCCCTCGTCACGAATTACGGCAAGATTCCGGCGTCGAAGATCTTCCTCGTGGGGCTGGGACCGAGCGCGGACCGTTCTCCCGAATCGCTGCGCAGGGCAGCGCGGAGCACCGCGGAGCAGCTGATCCGCGCCGGCGTGCAGCGGGCCGTCGTCGATCTCTTTCCCCTTGCCGCGGAACCCGACGAAGGCGCGCTTGCCGCTGCCCGGGACGGCCTCCGCGACGGGGCGGGGAACGGTTCCCTGCAGGTCGCGATGCTTGCCCGGGACAGCCGGACGCTTGCTCAGATGAACCGCGTCATGAACGGCTGAATCCGGAAAGAAACAAAGGATAAAATCGTAATAGTCAAAATTTGCCACAGAGCACACAGAGAGCACATAAGAGAGTTTAGCAGGCTGTTGAAAAACGTTTTTCAGGGTCTTTGCGAGCGAAGCGAAGCAAACTCGTAGTTAGGAATATCAATCAGATACGAGATTGCTTCGTCGCTTGCGCTCCTCGCAATGACACCAAGAGAGGCCTTTTTCAACAACTTGTTAGTGAATGAACAGGCCGTCTCGCGCGGAGCGCGCGGAGGCGCTGAAAAGGACGAAAGAAGAATACCTCAATCAAAATCTGCCACAGAGCGCACAGAGGTAAGGCTTAATTATTTCTCTGAGTCCTCCGTGACTAGATGGCATTTCTCTGGTGTCCCTGCGTTCTCTGCGTCTCTGCGGGAAATCAGGTTGCGGTTTTTGATTCGTTTCTTAACGACTACTACGGAGCATTCCCGATATGATCCCTCGTTACAGCAGACCCGAGATGGCGGCCCTCTGGGAGCCGGAGAACCGGTACCAGGCATGGCTTCTCGTGGAGATCCTCGCCTGCGAGGCGCACGCGAAGCGGGGCAGGATCCCGGCCCGGTCCCTTGCAACGATCAAGAAGAAGGCGAAGTTCGACGTGCGGCGCATCGACGAGCTCGAACAGATCGTGAAGCACGACGTGATCGCCTTCCTGACCGCCGTGGGCGAGCACGTGGGGCCCGATTCCCGGTTCATCCACCTGGGGCTTACCTCCTCCGACGTGCTCGACACGTCGCTCGCCTATCTCATGCGGAAGGCGGCGGACATCATCATCGGCGACATCACGGCGCTCCGCGCGGTTTTGAAGAAGCAGGCGCTCAAGTACAAGGATACGGTCATGATCGGCCGGTCCCACGGCATCCATGCCGAGCCCGTCACCTTCGGCCTCAAGCTGGCCCTGTGGTACGAGGAGATGGGCCGCGCCCTGGACCGCATGCAAGCGGCGCGGGAGCGCGCCAGCGTGGGCAAGGTCTCCGGCGCCGTCGGCACCTTCGCCAACATCGACCCCTTTGTGGAGCGCTATGTCTGCTCCAAGCTGGGCTTGACGCCCGAGCCTGCGGCCACGCAGGTCGTGCAGCGCGACCGGCATGCCGAGTATCTCCAGGCGCTTGCGCTCATCGCGTCGTCGATCGAGAAATTCTCCGTCGAGCTGCGCCACCTGCAGCGCACCGAAGTGCTGGAGGCGGAGGAGTACTTCTCCGAAGGGCAGAAGGGATCGTCGGCCATGCCGCACAAGCGGAATCCCATTTCCGCCGAGAACCTCTCGGGCCTGGCGCGCGTCGTGCGGTCCAATTCTCTAGCCGCCCTCGAGAACGTGGCGCTGTGGCACGAACGGGACATCAGCCACTCCTCGGTGGAGCGCATCATCCTTCCCGACAGCACGATCCTCCTGGATTACATGCTGGCTCGGTTCACGAGGCTCGTGGACCGGCTGATCGTCTATCCCAAGAACATGGAGCGGAACATGGCCCTGTCCAAGGGGCTCTTCCATTCCGAGACGGTCATGCTTGCCCTGGTGGGAAAGGGCCTGACCCGCGAGACGGCATACAAGTACGTGCAGCGGAACGCCATGGATGTGTGGCGCGAGGGAGGGGACTTCTCCGCGCGGCTCAAGGCAGACGCCGATATCCGGAAGCACCTGACGCCGAAGGAGATCGACCGCTGCTTCGACCTGAAGCACACGCTGAAGTCGGTGGACTATATCTTCAAGAGGGTCTTCGGGAAGAAACAGACATGATCGCCGCGAAGTCGCGAAGCCGCGAAGGACGGCTCATTCCCTTTGTGTCTTTGAGTCTTTGTGGCAAAAATCGGGTGTCGATCAATGTTTGACAAATTTCATGAAGAATGCGGCGTCTTCGGCGTCTACGGCCACCCGGACGCTTCCAACCTGACCTATCTCGGCCTCTACGCCCTGCAGCACCGCGGGCAGGAGTCGGCGGGCATCGTGTCCACCGACGGCAAGAAGCTGTACTGCCAGAAGGATATGGGGCTGGTCGCCGACATCTTCACCGAGGAGCGGATCAAGCATCTCCCCGGCCACGCCGCCATCGGCCATAACCGCTACACCACCGCCGGCGGCAGCTTCACCGTCAACATCCAGCCCTTTCTCGTCAATTTCGCCCTGGGCGGCCTGGCCATCGCGCACAACGGCAACATCGTGAACGCCGGCATCCTGAAGGCCGAGCTCGAGGCATACGGGTCCATCTTCCAGTCCACGTCGGACACCGAGGTGGTGATCCACCTCATCGCGCAGTCGCGCCTGGCCACGCTTCACGAGCGCATCGTCGATGCGCTCCAGCATCTGCAGGGTTCCTACAGCCTGCTGCTCCTGGCGGAGGACGAGCTCATCGGCGTGCGCGACCCCCATGGATTCCGGCCGCTGGTCCTGGGCAAGCTGGGCGACGCCTTCGTGCTGGCTTCGGAAACCTGCGCCCTGGACCTCATCGAGGCGACCTATATCCGGGAGATCGAGCCGGGCGAGATGATCGTGATCAACAGCGCGGGCGTCACGTCGTCCTTTCCCTTCAAACCTGCCGCTCCCTCGCACTGCATCTTCGAATTCATCTATTTCGCCCGCCCCGACAGCACCGTCTTCGGCCAGAACGTCTACTCCATCCGCAAGGAGTTCGGGAGGCAGCTGGCGCGCGAGGCCGGCGTGCCTGCCGACGTGGTCATCCCCGTCCCGGACTCGGGCGTGCCGGCGGCGCTGGGATACGCCGAGGAGGCGGGCATTCCCTTCGGCCTGGGGCTCATCAGGAACCACTATGTGGGCCGGACCTTCATCGAACCGCGCCAGAGCATCCGCCATTTCGGCGTGAAGATCAAACTGAATCCGGTGAAGGACGTGCTGAAGGGCAAACGCGTGGTGGTGGTGGACGATTCGATCGTGCGCGGCACGACGAGCAAGAAGATCATCAAGATGATCCGGAACGCGGGGGCTGCGGAGATCCACATGCGCATCAGTTCGCCGCCCACCACCCATCCCTGCTACTACGGGATCGACACGCCGACGCGGCAGGAACTGATCGCCTCGTCCCACAGCATCGAGGAGATCCGCAAGTACATCACCGCGGACACGCTGGGATACATCACGCTGGACGGCGTGAACAAGGTCGTGGACAAACCGTTGAACTATTGCGTCGCCTGTTTCTGCGGCGACTACCCGGTGCCGTTCCCCGGCGAGAGCATGATGCAGCTGGGATTGTTCGATAAGGAATAGGGCAGGGGTCAGGAGGAGAATTCCTCCTAACGCGAAACCAAAACATTTTCACCACGAAGGACACGAAGAAATGAAAGAAGAGAGGAGTTTGCTTTTTCCTTCGTGAACTTCGTGAGCTTCGTGGTAAATATTCTTTCCTGGCAGGGATTTGTTTCGGATTTCGATATTCTGATTTCGGATTTGTGGTGAAGAATGGTGCCGAGGCGCAGAATCGAACTGCGGACACGAGGCTTTTCAGGCCTCTGCTCTACCAACTGAGCTACCTCGGCATACCGGCGGGCCGCTGTACAGGGCGATACAATAACAGACCGCAGGGAGGATTGTCAAGGGCTTTTTGCCCGGCAAGGCGCAGATGACGACGAATGGCATGCAGAAAACCTTCGGCCGGCCTTCCTGTCTCAAGGACACGCCGTTCCGCTACTGTCCCGGGTGCAGTCACGGCGTGCTGCACCGCATCGTGGCCGAATGCATCGACGCGCTGGAGATCCGGGAGCGGACCATCGGCATCGCTCCCGTGGGATGCGCGGTCTTCGCCTACGACTACCTCGATATCGACATGGTCGAGGTGCCGCACGGCAGGCCGCCGGCGATCGCCACGGGCATGAAACGCTCGCGGCCCGACGCGGTCGTCTTCAGCTATCAGGGCGACGGCGATCTTGCCGCGATCGGCACCGCCGAGATCGTCCATGCGGCGTCGCGCGGCGAGAACATCACGGTGATCTTCGTGAACAACGGGAACTACGGCATGACCGGCGGGCAGATGGCGCCGACCACGCTCCCCGGCCAGAAGACGACGACGACGCCCGCGGGCAGGAACGCCCGGGAAGCCGGCAACCCGCTCCGCGTGAGCGAGATGCTGGCGACGCTGGACGGGCCGGTCTACATCGAACGGGTGGCCGTCGATTCCCCGAAGAACGTCCTCGCGGCGAAACGCGCGATCCTGAAGGCCTTCCGGAACCAGGTGGAGGGCAGGGGCTTTTCGCTCGTCGAGGTGCTTTCGCTCTGTCCCACGGACTGGGGCATGACGCCGCAGCAGGCCGTGGAGTGGGCGCGAAATCACATGATGAAACACTATCCGCTCGGCGTGTACAAGGATGCCGGCGCGGCGATGCAGGGCTGATATCCCGTCGGACGAAGGAGATCGGCGACACCCCATGTACCAGGACGTCATGATAGCCGGCTTCGGCGGACAGGGAGTGCTGCTCGCGGGCAAGCTGCTCGCCCATGCGGGCATGCTCGAGGGCAAGCACGTGACCTGGTTCCCGTCCTACGGCGCGGAGATCCGCGGCGGCACGGCGAACTGCACCGTCATCATTTCCGACGGGGAGATCGGTTCGCCGGTGGTGAGGAACCCCGCGGCCATGCTCATCCTGAACGAAGCGTCCTATATCAAGTTCGAGGAGCGGATCCGGCCGCAAGGCCTGCTCTTTCTGAACACCTCGCTGATCAGCCGGCCCGCCGGCCGTTCCGACCTCGCCCGCATCGAGGTCAGGGCCAACGACATCGCCGAGAAGCTGGGGGACATCCGCATCGCCAACATGGTGATGCTCGGAGCGTTCCTGAAGAAGACCGGCGTGGTCTCGCTCGATTCGGTCCTGAGCGCGCTCAAGGCGGTGCTGCCGCCGCGCAGGCACTCGCTCCTGCCGCTCAACGAACGGGCGCTGCAGTGCGGCGGCGAGGCCTGCACCTGACGGCAAACCTTCTTTTGACACGCCCATCCACTTGTGATAACCTGAGAGGACTATGGCGGAGCAGCAAAAGCAGGCGGATGCCGTTTCGACCGACATTCAGGAAGTGATGCGGGGCATCGTCACGGCCATTCGCGCCGTCAAGCTCTATCCTCCGAACAACCCCGTCTATTCCCAGTCCATTCAGAAGGCCTTCGAGGTCCTGACCCGCTATCTCGACTCCGATCCGCGCTATCCGCTCGGCGTACAAAAGACCTACTTCCTTTTCGAGCAGCTCCCGATCGCGAAAGAGACGCAGATGAACAAGCCCATTGCCCAGGACCTCTTTGCCAAGGGCATCCGGGAGATCGTCTTTCATCGCGGGATCGAAGAGCGAGAGCTCTCCGAACTCTTCAAGGCGCTGTCGTTCTCCGCGGAGGAGCTGGCGATGCGGAGCGGCATCGTTTCGATTCTCTGGGAAAAAGGATCCACGCACATCAAGGTCGCCGAGGCGGCGCTCGAGGATGTTATCGTTTCCGCGGCGTCGCACGCGCCCGTCCAGCATCCCGTCAGGGAGAAGCGATCGCTGCCCGACGATATTGCGAAGGAGGAATTCGCCTTCACCGGGAGAACGCTCATGCTGGGCGACCTCATCGGCGATCCCGGGAAGTTCAGCCAGACGATGCTCGAGCTTGCCCACGCCACGGCAAACGAGGACGAGACCGTCGAGGACCGGCTGCACACGCTCTACCAGGAGGCGGGGCGGAAACTGGCCGAGGAGCATCCCGAGCAGAGCGAAGCCCTCTTCGACGGGCTTGCGGAATCGGTCCTCGAACTGGACCAGAAGCACCGCGACCGGTTCATCAACGGAAAACTCTATGGAGAGCTGGATGCGGAAAGCGTCCAGGGCCTCGAAGGCAAGACGATGGACCAGGTCCCCGACGACCTGCATGAGGTCGTGACCGGCAGGTTCACGAAGGACTGGACCGTGCAGCAGGTGGCGGAGCTCCTCAAGAAGGCTGCCAAGCGGCGCCCTCCGTCGGTTGCGCCGGCGGATACGCGGACCCTGAAATCGACGCCCCTCTCCGAAGACCTGCCGCAGCTGGCGAAAGAGCTGTCCGAATACACCACCGAGGAAATGGAGTCGCTGAAGATCATCAGTGACGCAGGCATGGAGTCGGACATCATCGAGGCTGCGGTGCGGACGCTGATCTTCCTCCTGCCCCTGGCGAAGAATCCCACGCGGAACGCGACGGAAGACAAGGAAACGGCGCTCTTCGGCGGGGTGATCCATCAGGTCGAGAACATGCTGGGCTACCTGTTCAAGCTCAGGAACATCCGCCTTGCGCTGCTCCTGACCCGTGCGCTTCAGGAGTTCCCGGCGCCGCCGGAGTTCCAGAAGCGGATCAGGGAGGCGATAAAGAAGACGGCGTCGAAGGACAACGTGGGCGCGCTGATCTCCATCATGCGCGCCAATCCCAAGTCATCGCCGGCCTACGAAGAGGCGCATACCCTTGTCAAAATCGTGGCCGAGGAT
>JAKAHZ010000005.1 GCA_021814615.1 Nitrospirota bacterium
CCTCATCGAGTCGTCGAAGCCGCATTACCATCGCGTGACAACGGAAGAATACGAGGTGCTGAAAGGGGGACTTCAACTGTGTGTCGAGGGAGTATGGACGACGTACCAGGCAGGCAGCGTAGTCGGCATGGCCACGGTCCAGACGCTCATCTCGACCGCTGAGGGAGGACGCGTGGGGGTGGTCGAAGATGTGATCGTTGCCGCCACGCATCGGCGAAAAGGCATCGGTTGCCTGCTGCTCGCGGAGATCGAGACCTGGAGCAGACGGAAGGGGCTGAAACGCCTGCAGCTCCTTGCCGACCGGGAGAACCTTTCTGCCATCGATTTCTACTCCCGCTGCGGGTGGAGCAAGACCAGCCTCATCTGCCTCCGGAACATGCTCTGATCCTGACCTGCCGATTTTCTGTGCATCTGCCTATCTCTTTTCCCGCATCATTCCTTCCGTCCAATCGGAATCTCTTGATAAACCGGACGAAAAAAATGGCAGGGCTCTTGCTATTCCTTCTCTCAAGAAAGAATGGAAAGGCAAGGTGACCGCCATGACACGGAGCAATGCAGATATCCTGAGCACCCACCCCTGTTTCAATGTGAAGGCCCACGGGACCTTCGGCCGCATCCACCTCCCCGTGGCCCCGGCCTGCAATATCCAGTGCCGCTACTGCGAGCGGAAATACGACTGCGCCAACGAGTCGCGTCCGGGCGTGACGAGCTCGGTGCTGGACCCGGTTGAGGCAGTGGAGCGCGTCGAGACTTTCCTGGAACGGAACAGCGGCGTGAGCGTGGTCGGCATCGCCGGTCCCGGAGATCCCCTGGCGAACGAAGCGACCTTCGAGACGCTCCGGCAGGTGCACCGGAAGTTTCCGGCGCTGACGCTTTGCGTCTCGACGAACGGCTTGCTGCTTTCGGACCGGATCGGGGATCTGATGCATGCGGGCGTCAGAAGCATCACGATAACGATCAATGCAGCATCGCCGGCAACGGCGGAGCGCGTCTACGACTGGGTGCTCTACCGGGGACGGCGCATGACCGGCATCCAGGCCGCTGAAACGCTGGTGCGGAACCAATGGCAGGGGCTCATCAACGCCGTCGAAGCAGGGCTCCTGGTGAAGGTCAACTCGGTTTACCTCCCCGGCGTGAACGACGAGGAGCTCATCCGCATCGCGAAGCTGGCAGGCTCCTTCGGCGCGGACATCATGAACGTGCTTCCGCTCATCCCGCAGGCGCAGTTCCGGCATCTTTCCCGGCCTTCCTACGACATGCTGCACGCGAAACGGGCGGAGCTCCGGCCGTTCATTTCGCAGATGTCGCACTGCCGCCAGTGCCGCGCGGACGCCTGCGGAACGCTGGGCGAGGACAAGGACATGGACACCGAGCTGCTCCTGGCGCGGATCGGCGAGGAATACGCGGACAGCATCCTGTGCTGAGAAAGAGGAGGCGGAACATGTTCACCGGTATTGCGGTATTCGGCATCGCCGTCTTCTACGTCTCCCATCTGTTGGCCCGGAAGGAGGGCGGGATGGAGCGCTCCGAGCTGGCGTTCTACATCGTGCTGATCTCGTGGTGCTCGCTGCTCGTCGGGATGACGGTGGTTTCCGGTCATCGCTCATAACGGAAAGGGGTTTTGCTTCCATGCACGACGAACCGACGTTGCGGGATCGGGAACGCTACAAACGCCAGCTCATGCTGCGGGGCTTCACGGCGGACCATCAGCGCAGGCTGGGAACCGCAACAGCCCTTGTGGCGGGGATCGGCGGCCTGGGCGGCACCGCCGCGCTCTATCTCGCCGCCGCGGGCATCGGCAGGCTCGTGCTGGTGCACCGGGGCAATCTGACGCTTTCGAACATGAACCGGCAGGTGCTGATGCGCGATGACGGCATCGGGACGAGCAGGGTGCGGCAGGCGAAAAAGACCCTGCGCCAGTTCAATCCCGACGTGGCGGTCGAGGTGCACGACGAGCGGATCACGGCGGAGAATGCGGACCGCCTTTTGCGGGGAGCTCAGGTCGCGCTGTCGGCAAGGCCGAACTTCGAGGAACGGCGGGCGCTGAACCGCGCCTGCGTCGAGCGGATCATTCCCATGGTCGAGGCTGCCATGAACGGCATGGAAGGGTACCTCTTCAACGTCCTTCCCCGGGCGGGTTCCTGCCTCAACTGCGTCTATCCCGCAGACGATCCGTCCTGGGAGGAACTGGGATTTCCCGTGCTCGGCGCGGTCTCGGGCATGCTGGGCTGCATGATGGCAATCGAGGCGATCAAGCTCCTCACGGGCTTCGGCAAGCCGCTCCTTTCGGAGATGCTGGTGTTCAACACCGTGGACATGGAGTTCAAGAAGGTAAGGACGCCGAGGGATGAACGCTGCGAAGTGTGCGGCGAAGAAAAACCTGCTGCCTCGGGAAGGATTTCCGCGCAGGAACCGGCCGTGCGATGATCGCGGCCGTGCCTGCTCGGGACAGGGAAGGGACGGCAACGATGGAACTCCTGGACACCACCCTCCGCGAAGGTGAACAGAGCTACGGCGTCTTCTTCACGATCGAGACGAAAGTTCGCCTCGCGCGCCTGATCGATGCGATGGGCGTCGATTTTCTCGAGGTCGGCCATCCCTCCGCTGCGCCTTCCATCCGGCAGGCGGCCGCAGAGATCGCCCGGCTCGATCTCCGGGCAAAGCGCATCGGCCATGCGCGGCTGGAGCCCTGGGAGATCCGTGCCGTGCGAGAGCTGGGGATTCCGTGGGTCGGCCTCTTCTCCGGGATCAATGCTCTTTGCCTGAAGCGCTACGGTTTGTCCAGAAGCGACGCCTTCGCTCGCATCGCCCGGGCGGTCATCTATGCCAAGGACCTGGGGCTGTCGGTCAGGTTTACCTGTGAGGACGCATCGAGGACCGATTCCGGCGATCTGGCGGAGCTGTACGGACGGCTCCGGGAAAAGGGCGTGGACCGTCTGAGCTACGCCGATACGGTCGGCATCGACACGCCCGGGCGCCTCACGGCCCTTCACCGGCGGATCGGCTCGTCGATCCCCTTCGATAGGCTCCACTTCCATTTTCACAATGACCGCGGCATGGCGCTTGCCAACGCCGTAAAAGCCGAAGAACTCGGCGCGCGATGCATCGACGCGAGCCTCCTGGGCCTGGGAGAACGCATGGGCCTCGTGCGGCTCGAAGACCTGCTTTGCCGAAGGGCGGAGGGGTGCGGAGGGAAAGATCGCCGGAATAGAGCATTGTCGGAAGCCATCGAACTTGTCGCTTCGTCAATCGATCTCCGCAGGTTCCTTCAGCGCCGATTCGCGCACAAATCGGGCATCCACATTCATGGGGTGCTCGACGCTCCCCGGCTCTACGAGCACGCTGATCCCGCTCAGGTCGGCGGGCGGCGGCTGATCGTGCTGAGTAAATTGATCGGCCGGTCGGGGCTCCGTCTGCTGTTGTCGCAATACGGTTTCCGGACGAACGAGGCGGGCCTGGCAAGGCTCCTGGAGAGGATCAAAGGCGAGGACCGGCTTGAGCTGGCGGAACCTCGCGAGATCATCCGGTATTTCGAGGGTTGTTCCGAATGCCTTCGGCACGACGCACCAGCCGTCCGCGTCGGCGGGAGCTGCCTGCCGGAAATCGCCGTTCCTGTCTGAGTGCGGCCAAAGCAGGAATTTCTCTTCCGATCGCCCGTCTTTCCGTTCTTCCTCCCGGTCAGCTGAAACGCCTCATGCCTGAAATTTGTTCTTGCCCGACTCGGTTCCCGTAGTAAAATTAGTACATGCTTCCGTTCCGCTTGCCAAGGGGCGGGACGGAAGGATTGCACTGCACTTCGGTGCGGGGAGGTGCCCATGCGGTACCGGCGGGCGATCCTTTTCTCTGAGGAAGGGCTGATCCACTTTTCGCTGAAGCGGTATTTCGAGGACCGCGGCTATGAAACCCTGGTGTTTCATGAGCCGATCGTCTGTCCGGTCTACGATGCCGATCGCGAGATGAGCTGCGGAGACCGGATCTGCTGCGACGTGATGCTGGTGGTCGACGGGCCGCCCCAGTTCGACAGCATCGAGCTGTTCCAGGAGCAGGTCCGGCACGGGTGCATGCTGCCGGCCCTGAACCGCGCCGTGATCTCCTGGTCGCCGTTGTCCCGGGAGCGTCTGCAGACCCTGGAGACCCTCGGCGCCGTCATCTTTCCCCATCCCTTCGAGCTCGGCATGCTGGGACCCTGGCTGGAGGGCTGCGAGACCCGCATCGGGACCGACACGCCGCTGGTGCTGAAACGCAAGGAACCGCGCCGGCTCAGCGGGATGCATATAAGGTTCCATTCCGCGTCGCGCGACGAGCACGGGCATGCGAAGGCCGTCAATATCAGCGCCTGCGGGATATGCCTCAAGATGCCGAAAGCGCCGAAGGTCCGCGAGCAGCTTCGCCTGCACGGCGGCGATGCGCCCTTTTCCGAGGAAGCAGTGGTGCGATGGGTGCGGCAGGACGATGACGGCTCCTACACCGCCGGCATGGTGTTCTGCGTGTGATTGCTTAAATATTTCCTGTCCCCTTCATGACCGAACCTCTGATCAAAACGCGCTACCAGAACCTGACGCCGCGCCGCATTGTCGTCTCGATGATCATGAATGCGGCGATCAATACGGCCATCGCGCTCCTGCTCACGGCGATCGGTTTCGGCCGCGGCTTCCCGTCCAATCTGATCATTTCCCAGTGCATCGGCTTCTCCATCTACGGCGCAAACATGGCCGTCATCCCCCTGTTCAGAAGAACACGGCGTCCTGCGACGCAGGTTTCCCTTATTGTCGCAGCGGTGTTCGTCGGCGCGGTAACAGGGTCGGTCCTCGGCTCCCTTGCCGTTGGCATGGGACCGGCTGCGCTTCTCGGCGAGCGGCTCCCGCTCTTCACGCAGATCATGCTGCTCGGCGTTCTCTTCGGCCTGCTGGTGAGCTACGTGTTCATTTCCCTGGAGAAGATCAACGAGGAGCGGCTGCAGCGGATCGAGACGGAAAAAGCGGCCATGGAGGCGGAGCTCCGGCTGGTGCAGTCCCAGATGGAGCCGCACTTTCTCTTCAACACGCTGGCGAACGTGCGGAGCCTGATCGATGCCGATCCTACCAGGGCCGGCGTGATGCTCGAGACCTTCGTCGCGTTCCTCCGCACGACGCTCCGGACCGGCAGGGAACGGACCGTCAGGTTGAGCCAGGAAATGGAAGTGGTGAAAAGCTACCTGGACCTCATCGTCATGCGGATGGGAGACCGGCTCAGGTATTCGCTGGACCTTCCCGATGATCTGCGGGACGTGCAGATCCCGCCGCTGTTGATCCAGCCCCTGGTGGAGAACGCGGTCAAGCACGGCCTGGAGAAATCCCTTGCCGGCGGCGAGGTGGCGGTCAGCTGCCTGCGCGAGGGGGAAAGGGTCCGGATCATTGTCGCCGATTCGGGCACGGGCATGGCGGAGCAGGGCAGCGGGGGCGGCATGGGGCTCGAGAATGTGCGCAAGCGTCTGGGGCTCCTGTACGGGGACAAGGGGAGGCTGGTGGTCGAGGAGAACAGGCCGTCGGGTGTGAAGGCGACGGTCGAAATTCCACATGGTGGTTAGTTCCCAAAATCGAGTCTTCAGGCTATAGCCTCCCCCTTTCTTGCGTGCCCAAGAAAGGGGGCCAAAGAAGGGCACCCCGCGATCATTCTGATCCGTCATGCTCGGTCGTCCTCAGGGCATTTCGGAAACTCGCCGCCGAAAAAACGGCGGCTCGGACAGTCCGAAATGCTCTCCCTTCGGACTCTTTCGCCTGACGGGAATGATCGCATGGGGACTGCAGGGAATCAAATATGAAACCGATCCGAGCGATCATTGCAGACGATGAAGAGGCGCTTCGCAGTCATCTTCGAAAGCGGCTGGCAGCGCTCTGGCCCGACCTGGAGATCGCGGGCGAGGCGCGCGACGGGGAGGCGGCTCTCGCGCTGATTCGGGACCTGCGGCCGGACGTGGCGTTTCTGGACATCAGCATGCCCGGCCTGTCCGGCGTGGACGTGGCGCGGAAAGCTTCGGGCGCCTGTCTCTTCGTGTTTATCACCGCTCATGACGAGTATGCTGTCGAAGCTTTCGAGCGCTCGGCGGTGGATTATCTGCTTAAGCCGGTGGTGGACGAACGGCTGAAGACGACGATCCGGCGGCTGCAGGAGCGGCTTGCTTCGAAGTCCCTGCCCGATATCACCGGCCTTCTGGAGCGTCTCGCCACGGGAATGGCGAAGCCGGCCGGCCACCTGCAATGGATCAAGGCGGAGCAGAAGGACACGGTCAGGCTCGTGAGCGTGAACGATGTTTATTTCTTCCGGGCTGAGGACAAGTACATTATCGTCCGGACGAAGGAAGGTGAACTCCTGATTCGGAAGAGCATCAAGGATCTCGAAGAGGAGCTCGACCCCGGCCAGTTCTGGCGCGTGCACCGCGCTGCGCTCGTGAACGCCCGCCTGATCCACGGGGTGAGCAAGTCCATCGCCGGAACACTGACGATCAGGTTCAAGGACCTCCCCGACCAGGTTACGGTCAGCAGGGCCTACGCGCATCTGTTCAAGCAGATGTAGGCGAAGTATGTTCGACCTTCGCTGAAGAAATTGCCCCTCACCCCATCCGTCCTGTCTGCCATTCATCCCTGATTTCGACCTTTCGTCGCACAATTCTTGCGGTTCCGCCAAGGCCTCGTTATAGTTGAGTCAGAAGACAACCCCTCATCCCCGATTAAGACCTCGGGGACAGACCCGGACTTCTCGTGCGAGGGCAGAGGAAATAGGAGGAAGCCATGAGCATCCTGGAGTTCAATCGCGTGGAAAAAGAATACCGGCTGGGCGAGACAAGGGTCAGGGCGCTCCGGGGCGTGGACCTGTCCGTGGACAAGGGCGAGTTCATTGCCGTGCTCGGCGCGTCGGGAAGCGGAAAGACCACGCTGTTGAACCTCGCCGGGGCAATCGACGATCCCACGGGCGGCGCCGTGCTCGTGAACGGCCAGACCGTCGCGAACCTTTCCGACGATGCGAAGGCCGAGCTCCGGAGCAGGACGATCGGGTATATCTTCCAGACCTTCAACCTCGTCTCCGTGCTCACGGCCCTGGAGAACGTGATGCTGGCGCTCCAGATCCGGGGCGGCAGGATCGCCGATATCCGAAACGAGGCTGCCCGGCGCCTGGACGAGGTGGGGCTCGCGGACTTCATGCACCACCGGCCGGACAAGCTCTCGGGCGGCCAGCGGCAGCGTGTCGCCATCGCCAGGGCGCTCGTGACGAATCCGCTCCTGGTGCTGGCCGACGAACCCACGGCGAATCTGGACCACGAGACCGCGCAATCGATCATCGACCTGATGAAGGAGCTGAACGAGAAGGATGGAGTGACCTTCCTCTTCTCCACCCACGATCAGCGGCTGATCAGCCAGGTGAAGCGGGTGGTCAGGATCGATGACGGGAAGATCGTGACCGAGATGAAGACTGCAAACTGACAAAGACTTCACCGCGAAGACGCTAAGAACGCGAAGGAAAGACGGATACGATGAAACGCTGAAAAGACCATGAGAAAACTATGATGCACGCTGATAAGGCAATATCAGGATTCTTCATGCGTGCTTGCGTTGATCAGCGTTGAATGACGTTCACATTGAATTGCATTTCTTCGCGTTCTTCGCGCCTTGCGGTTCGATCGATTCGTTTCTTGTTTGTGGGAGAAAGAGAGGAACAGCGTATGTTCATGTGGTTGACTATATCGCTTAGAAATATCCTGAAGAACGGCAGGCGGAGCCTGATGACCGTGCTGGCCATTGCGCTGGGTTACGCGGCGATCAACCTGTTCCAGGGGTACGTGCACAGCACCTACGAAGGGCTCACCAACGCGGCGATCCACGGCGAGGGGCTGGGCCATTTCGCGATCTTCAGGAAGGGCTACCTGGAGCAGGGAAAACTCCATCCCGAAAAGTTTCAGTTCAGCAAGGAAGAGGTTGATCGCATCAGCGCCATCGTTTGCGCGGAAAGGGACGTCCAGCTCGTGACGCCGAGGCTGTCGGTATCGGGCATCCTGTCGAACGGGAAGAACTCGACGATCTTCATCTCCGAAGGGCTTGTGCCGGCCGAGGATGTGGAGATCCGTGGAGACCTTTCGAAATACACCTCCTTCACCGGTTCCTATCTCGATGAACGGGAGCGGACCGGGGTGGTGATCGGCGCGGAGCTCGCTGCCATGCTGGACCTCAAGGTGGGGAGCGATGCGGTGATCCTGTCGAACACCTATACGGGCATGGCGAATGCTCTGGACGCGAAGGTGCTGGGCATTTACAACACCGGCAACACGGCGACGAACGACAAAATGCTGCTCATGACCTATCGGCATGCCCAGGACCTGGTGGACTATTCCGGGGCGGAACGGTTGATCGTGCTGCTCAGGGACGGCAGGAACGGGAAGAATCTCGCGGCGGTCATGGAGCGGCTCCGGAAGAGCATCAGCGACGCGGGCTATGACGTCGAAATGAAGACCTGGAACGAGCTCTCGGTCTTTTACCGGCAGGTGAAGAATCTTTTCGACATGATCTTTCTCTTCATCTTCCTGATCGTGCTCGTGATCGTGGTCATGAGCGTGGTGAACACCATGAGCATGTCGGTGATGGAGCGGACCCGGGAGATCGGCACCCTGCGGGCCCTGGGCCTGAAGCGGTTCGGGGTCAAGTCCCTCTTTGCCACCGAGGGAGCGCTTTTGGGGATCCTGGGGAGCGCTGCGGGAAGCATCATCTTCTTCCTGGTCTATGCCGCGATCACCGCCGCCCATCCGACCTATATCCCGCCCGGGTCGTCCAATCCCGTGCCGCTCCGGGTCGACCTGGTCTGGTCGGTGCTGGTCAGGAGTGTGCTCTCCATGACCGTGCTGGCGCTGGTCGCAGCGTATATTCCGGCGAAACGATCCGCAAAGATGACGATCGTGGATGCCTTGGGGCACATCTAGGTGCGGACGCAGAATGAAGAGACAGGCCGACAAGGCGATAGGGCGGCAAGGCGACAAGAGACAAAAGACAGAACAACGACAAGATTGGGGACACTGATGAACACGGATAGACACGGATCGAGAAGCAAAGGGGAGGGGAGATAAGCAGTTCGGAGTTCGGAGGGGGAGTCGGCCCGAGGAGGCGGTTATGGCGAAACGATTACTGATATTCATCCTTGCTCTTGCGGCCCTGGTTTATCTGGTCGCAAGAGTCGCATATGCAGAGGCCCCGACGGTCAAGGAGATCCTGCAGCATGCGGACAGGGCGCGGGGGAATCTCGAAGGGATCATCTGGGATATCTCGATCACGGCGAAGGACGAGGGCAAGGACGAGACGCGGGGGCTCTCGGTAAAGGTGAAAGGAGACAGCACGCTCGCCCGGTACACGAGCCCGCCGGCCATAAACGACCGCATGGTGCTCATGGTGGACCGGAACATGTGGTTCATTCGTTCCGGCTTGAAGAAGCCCGTTTCCATATCGCCGCGCCAGAAACTGATGGGCGACGCCGCGAACGGGGATATTGCATCCACGAATTACGCCTCCGACTACAGCGGCGCGCTGCTGGGCGAGGAGAAGGCTTCCGGGGAGGACTGCTATGTCCTTGACCTCAAGGCAGCGAACAAGAACGTGACCTACGACCGGATCAAATACTGGGTCTCGAAGGAGCGGCTGGTGGGCGTGAAGGCAGAGTTCTACACGCTTTCGGGAAAGCTGTTCAAAACAGCAGATTTCCGGTATGATAACCGGGTCAAGACGACGACGGGCGAGGAGATCGCCTTCGTGTCCGAGCTCGTGATCCATGACGCGATCCGGAAGGACCAGGTGACCGTGCTCCGGTATTCGAATATCCGGGTGCAGGCGATCCCGGATTCCACGTTCAATCTGAATGCGTTGGTGCGGTGAATGTGAACACGGATAGACACAATTCGATAGAGCAAGCAAGGCAAAATTTTACCGCGAAGACGCGAAGGGCGCGAAGAGAGGCAAAAGAAATACCCGGGACGCGGATAATGGCGGATGAACGCGGGAATCTGATCAGAACACAAAAGGCAAAACCCTTTCACCGCGAAGACGCGAAGGGCGCGAAGAAAGACAGGGGCGAGCGATCTTTTCGGTTTTTTTGAATCCCTCTGCGTCCTCTGTGGTTAATGACTTTTCGCCTTTATTGGACACGGACCAGGAACCTAAATACGCAGGGCGACCCCAGGTGGTCGCCCGGAATGCTCGATGATCGGAAAACGACTCAAGATACTCATTCTTTCAGCGGCCGTGTGTGCGATACCTTCCTTCGCTCGGGCAGATATACCTGCCGGCGATCCGCCAAAGGAACAGGCAGCAGCGCCGGTTCCTGAATCAGCCGCGGAACAGCCGGCGGAGCTGCCCAAGGAAGAATCGAAGTCCTTCTGGGCCTACAGTGAAGAATGGTTCACGCGGCGGCTGAACGTGCTCGCCTTCGGCAACGTCCAGGACCCGGCGCATTCCACGCAGAACCCGGACAATGCCTTCCTGCAGGCGCCCCGGTACACTGCGCAGCTCGAGCTTCGGCCCGATCTGATCGTGGATACGCCCATCCTTGGCTGGACCTTCAAACCCCGCGTAACCGCAACATCGCTCTGGTGGACCGACGGCGTGATGAAGGGCGAGGAGGACCGGCAGGCGCGGTTCTTCGTGAACGAATGGCTCTTTCAGCCCAAGCCCGAGGACTGGCTCTTCGTCTCCTTCGGCAAGGAGAAGCAGCTCTGGGGCCCGTCGTTCCTCGTCAGCCCCTCGAATATCCTCTTCAAGGACACGGAAAAGACCAATCCCAAGTCAGAGGTCGAAGGCAAGTACCTGGCCCGGCTGGTCTGGCTTCCGAGCAAGGCGCTCACGGTCACGGGCATAGCGGAAACGCAGCGGGAGGAGAGCTCCTTCGGCGAGCCGATGCGGCCGGTGAGGCTGGTCAAGATCGACGTTCAGGGCGAGAACGCCATGGCCAGCGTGATCGGCTATCTGCAGCAGCACGAGCGGTTCCGGATCGGCAGCTACGGCCAGTGGACTGCATCGGACGCTGTTGTGCTGTACTACGACGGCATCCTGTCCCGGGGCACCGATGCGCTCTATCCTGCCCTGGATCCTGCAAACCCGGTGGGCGGAAGTTTCGTGCAGCCCTATGCTGCCTCCGACCGTCCTTTCGCAACGGTTGCGGCAGGCGGGTCCTATACCTTTCTTTCGGGCGAGACGGTGAGTCTGGAAGGCCTGTACAACGGCGCGGGATACAGCGATGCGGAAGCCGATGCCTTTTACGCGCTCCGGGCGGGCGCAGCGGGCCATCTCTTCGATGCCGCTCCGGTCTCGGGCTTGTCGCGCATGACCCTTGCGCAGGCGCTCTTTCCCGGCACGCCTTTCCTGCGCCGCGCATATGTCCTGGCGCAGGTGCAGGAGCGGGAGATCGCGAACGTGCTGGACGTCATGGTCCGGTACGTGCGGAGCCTGGAGGAACGGTCGGGCCAGGTGTCCACGATCATCGAATGGCAGGCGACCAAGCGGCTGCAGGTGTTCAATATCAACACCTTTGCCGTCGGCGACCGGGACAAGGAGTTCAATTCCCTGTTGTCCAAGAGCTTCCTCGCCGGGGTGGAGATGCATTTCTGATTCAATCATTTACCGCGTGAGAATATATCGGGAAAATCAATTTTACCGCGAAGGCGCGAAGGACGCGAAGAAAGGCAATTGTACGCGGATAAACGCGGATAACATCGGATTAAAGATTGGACAGGGATTGACACGGACAACACTGAGGAAGTCTGCAGATCGTCATCCCCGAGTGATTAAATCGGGGATCCAGGGAATGAGCCTTGCTTTTCTCTGCGCCTCCGCGCGAACTAAGTTTTCGATACAATGCTTTTGCGATCGATCTCTGATGCTCCTTTGACCTTCCCCTGTCCCCGTGGTAACGTATTCGAAGAGACTCAGCGATCCTGGAGGACGGTACTCCCTTGCGATTTTCATTCACCTACTTCCCCGGCAAGACGCGTGCACTTGCATGGGGCGCCCTGTCCTTGTTCCTGCTCCTCCCGGCAGCGGGCCGCGCCGCGGAATGGAAGCAGGTTTCTACGACCTCCGACGGCATCGAGATCTTCAGGAAAACATCGACGCAGCGGGGGCTGATCGAGTTCCGGGGTGTGGGCGTGGTGGATGCGCCGCTACCCGTGGTGGCGACGGTGATCGCCGATGCCGGCAGGCGGCGGGAATGGATCAAGGGGCTGAAAGGCTCGCAGATCCTGGGCTGGCAGGGGAGGGACGTCTTCGTCGAATACGACCATATCGACATGCCCATGCTCTTCTCGGACCGCGATTTCGTCTCCAGGGTCCAGCTGCACATCGAGCCCTCGGGGAAGGAGCTTGCCTTTCTCTATCGGTTCACCGACGATCCCGCTGCTCCGCGCACGCGCTATATCCGCGGCGAAGTGATCAATATGTCGTTTCTCCTGAGCTCGGTGGAGGAGGATCGGAAGACCAGGATCGACGCGGAGTTTCTTTGCGATCCGAAGGGGTGGATTCCCGCGTGGCTGGTGAATTATTTCCTGCAGGACTGGCCGGAGACGACCTTCCGGGGGCTGCGCACGGAAGTCAGGAAGCCGGATATCTCCGTGGATCCCCGGATCAGCGATCTGCTGAAACCGTAGCAAAGTTCCATTGTTCCCGAACGACTAATCTTCTTTTGTACGCGAATTCATTTGTTTCACAGGATATGGGATTGTCATCTTGTCCGCATGTCCACCCGTTCCACAGGTCGGAATATTCAATTTTAAAATATCGAAACGTCTTCCCATCCGGCGGCGTCTTTCCGTCAGTGGTGATTTCTGCGCGCACGACAAGAGGGCTCCAAAAGCCTTTCACGCTGATGGATTTATATTCTATTCTGGTAATCTCCCTGGTTATACGTTCTATTCGTTTAACGTCATTGCTGGCGGTTGCGCTTTGGAGATCAGGCAACGCTTTTCGCGAGTAATATGCTTTTACGTAGGGATCTATCGTTTGGATTATCGCCTCTTTCGTAAGTGCCCTATTCTCTGCCCTGTGGAAGTACCAGAGTCTTACACCGAGCAATAATAGGATAATACAAAGGACAATAACTGCTTTTTTACCCGTAAACGTACATTCAATTTCCGTTTCCATATGAGCCGTAGGGAGGTGATGGCCGTGTAACGGTCGGGTTCAGAGGAACCACGCGTTAGCGTCGCTTCTACTGAAAGCCTTTGTTATGAGTCGACCACCCGCTATCTCATTCACGATTTTGTTACTTCCGAACAACCAAAAACACACCGACAGCCATAAGCACCAGGCCGGCCAGCCGATGCAACGTAATGGAAGTTTGAGGCGCACCCATTAACCCGAACTGGTCTATTGCCATCATTGAGATGAGCTGCCCCAGCAAGACAAACGAAATGGCATTTCCAATTCCGAATCGTGGAGCCACCCAGGTAATGCTGAGGACGTAAAATACAACAAAGAGGCCGCCCAGGTAAAAATAGAATGGCGCTTGAGCGCCGAATACTCCCTTTGGCATTCCTTCAAAAACCAATATGTAGCAAACGGTGGCCGCCATGCCCACAAGAAATAAAATTGCGGCGGCCAGTGCCGGACTGTGAAGCTTTGCGCCCAGGCCGGCATTCAATGCTGCCATGATGGGAATCCCCATCCCGGCAAACAACATAAGGATTGCGTAGTTAATGGTGTTTCGCTGTAGTTCTCCCATGCGTCTTGGCCTCGTTTTTATCTCAAGCTTCATATGACGCGCGGCTGACACGCCGCATGGTGCGTCGTTGTCGGCCCGCACTTCTATCTCCCTTATTCAAATCTTTCTCCTCCACTGCTTCACTTCGTTCTACTGGACCTGCCGCGCTCAGAAGGGCAGATTGTCAGACCGCCCTTCTGGGTTTTCGCCACGACGGTCATCAACTCAGGCAAAGAGCACCGACAAATGACCGGTCTTGCGCGAACGAGAGACCGGCTTAACGACGATCTGCACGTCGCGGCCGAGAAGGGTCAGACATTCGAGCATCTTGGTTTCTGAAATGCCCCGCAAATGTCCGCGAAGCATATTGGACAGCTTTGGTTGGGATATGCCCAGAAGTGTCGAAGCCTGGGTTTGGGTCAGTTTCCGAACTTTGATGATCTCGGAGATCTTTGTGGCAAGCTGGGCCTTGACCAGCATCTCGTCGGCGTCCGCCAAGCCGAGATCGGCATACACATTTCCACTTCCTTTTGTTATTTTGCTCATGATCATGCTCCTTCCGAATGCTTTTGGGCCAGTTTGAGGCGCGCCTCATGAGAGGCTTGGCCTGCTGATGCTTATTGCCGCTCTGGGCCAGATAGAGGGCATAGCCGACGACGTCAACCACGTCGGCCGGCATATCCAGAAGATCCTTCTTCGATGATCCTACCCAGAACAAAGGCTTCAAGCCGTCTCTCTTCTGACACTGTGTCTATTATACCTATATGGGTATATTTTGCAAGCGAAAGAGGCCAAGCCTGGTGGATGTATATTTACGTACAATGGTAAGCAGCACCGAGTACCGACAGAAACGACCGACAGGAAACTCCAAAGAGCGGTTGAACAACCAGGTCGAACGGTGGTTGACCCAGGAGGAAGAAACAGGGCAAAGAAAAAGGGGCTGCAGCTGTTGCTGCAACCCCTTGAACTGGTTGGTAGCGGGGGCCGGATTTGAACCGACGACCTTCGGGTTATGAGCCCGACGAGCTACCGGACTGCTCCACCCCGCGATGTGTGATGCATACTATCCGAGACGCATGATTGTGTCAAGCAAATAGTGGCAAATTACGTCCCGATCTTGCTGATTTTCGACTTATTTTAGAATCGATACTTCATTCCCGTCTCGATCAGGTCCACATTTATCGCCGATGCGGCGATATTCCCGGGATTGCGCAACAAGCCGTAACTGAACGCGGCGCTCACCTCCAGGGCGGAGGTGACGGAGATGCGCCCGCCGACGGTCATCTCGTGCAGGGACTCCTGGCTTCCCGGAGCGTGCAGATTGTGCTCCTCCCGGTTCAGGCGCAGGTATACTCTTCCGCTCCGCTCCGGGATCAGGTAGGAGATCTCGGCCAGGAACTGGTCCGCATCAGTGCCGATGTGATGGCCGATAATATTCCCTTCATAGGTATAGGAATCGTAGATGTTGTGCGTGTACCAAACATAAGGTGCGTTGATCCTGCCCCGCGTGGTCGTGTATTCCAGCCGGAAGTCGAAGCGTTCCGCATCGAGAATGCGCGGCAGGTACAGTCCTCCGACAAAAGCCCAGTCCTGCGGCACGGGCAGGCGGGAGGACTCGTCCTCGCCGGCCGCTTCCAGGTAGATTTGCATGGGCTGGAGGCGCCAGGGAATGGTCACCTTGAGATCCGCCCCCGCACGTTCATCATCGATATTGACGTAATTGGGCGAGAAGTAATCTGTTTGTCCCCCGTGGCTCTGGCCGGTGATGCTCTGGATCCATGTCTTGAACGTCGTGGGGCGGCCCTCGCCGCCAACGATCGCCGTCCGCTCAAGCGAGAACTCCACGTAGGGAGAGGGTTTGAAATCGAACCGCATGCCGAAGAGGTAGGGCTCCGGCACGGGCCGCGTTCGATCCAGTTTGGTCAGGAAAAAGGTGAACCGGGAAGGGCCCATGACGTCCAAGATCCAGGGAAGGCGGACCGGCTCGGCATTGGTCACCTTGATCATGGTTAAGGGCTCGGCATTGTTCGAAAGCAGCAATGCGCCGTCGTATCCCGGCCCCCACCATTGGGAATCCTTCCCGACGATGAGGTCCCATTTTCCCGCGGAAAGGACCGCGTAGGCTTTCCGCGCAACGAACTCCTTCGTTTCATAGGCCGTATCGGGATACCCGGTGTAGCTTGCCCGGGGATACCGCCATTCCGGATTGATCTCGATGGACAGCGGTCCCCAGTCTTCCAGCCGGGACACGAATCCCAGCCGTTCGTTGGATCCGCGCTTGTACAGATCGCCGTCATTGTTCGCGTTCAGCGGCTGTTCGTTCTCGATCGCGGTGTTGTACCGGAGGGCGTCCACGATCGCGCTGGTGTACGCGTATTTCAGGTAGGCCGAATCGAGGGGCCGCAGCTCCGTTCCTTCCGACGGGTCCTTGCCGAGATGATCCTTCAGCGACGCGAGCAGCCGGCTGATGAAGGGATCTGCGGCGGAAGGGTTCGCTTCGGCTTCATGAAGCAGGCGAAAAACCTCCTTGCGGCTGAGCGGTTTCGTGTCCAGGAGACCCGATCGGATGATTCCCAGAGCTTCGAGCCGGGACAACGCGGAATAGACATGGGTATCCTGCAGGTCGATGTAGGTTGCGCCGAACGCCGGGGCAGAGAATATGATGAACAAAAAGCAAAAAAGAAGAAGTCTTCGAAACACGGTCGATTCCTCCGAGCCCCAATCATAGCACGGCACTACGGAGGAAACCAATGATTTTCTGCCGCATATCCCGTTCGCTGCCGTTGCATGGCCTCCTTCCTGCTGTTTACGTCACTCCGGCACGGCAGTATACTATTTACAGAAGCAGTTCGTTCAGATTGGCGGGCTTATCTATGAAAACAGCACATGATAAAGGGGCGGGAAGGGGGAGCCGGATGGTTGTCTGGAGCTTTTTCGTGATCGGTGTTCTTCTCCTTCTTGCAGGCGCGTTGACCCGGTATTCCGGGGTGATGGCGTCTCTGCCGAAAGCGGAGATCATTACGGGAGCCTGGCTTGTCATCGGAGCCATCATTGCTCTTGCCACGGCGAATTAATCTTCTTCGGTGAAGGAATTGCCGGGTGAACGGTGAAAAAGGACGTGGTGTTATGAAAGCTTCGGATATTCTTGAATGGACCATGGGATGGGCGTGGCCGGTGATCGTAGCTCTCGGCGCGCTTGTGGCCTGGGGAATCGCCCGGTTCGTGAGCTGGGAAAGCTCCGGGCCTGACAAGACAACGGAACCTGTTCCCGCGGAATGCGTTCCCTATCTCGACAGGCAGCGGAACTGATCGGCCCTTCCTCGGCGAGGCAGTCGCGCGCCGGCCGGTTCTTTACTGCACTTCGCGGACGAAATGGAAAGCGAGAGCATACCCCTCGAAGCTGAGCGGGATCATGTCGGTTTCCGCCGTGAAGATCGTTCCGTCCTTTTTGACCGCCCGGAAACGGAAGGTCACAGGCCTGGTCAGGGTCGCCACATGTTCCTGGAAGTTTTGCGCAAAGAGCTCCCGGTCTTCGGACACCACGAAAGATTCGAGAAAATCGGGTTCAGCTGACCATTCCTCGATGGTGGTGCCGAAGATCTCCGCCATGCGGTGGCTGCAGATCTTATGGCGGTCGTCGAGGTACAGATACACCCCGTCGGGACTGTGCAGAAAAACCGGCCTGAGTTCCTTATATAGCTTGTTCAGGATCCTTTCATGCTCCTTGTCCGTCCGTTTTTGAGCAAGAATGTCATCCTTTTGTATTGCCCGTGCTGGCATCTCTATCACTCCTTCCTTCCAATCGCATTCTCAACTGTTTCAAGTATATCAGCGGGACTTTTTTTCAAAGGCAGCTTTTGTACTAATACTTTTTGGGTATTTCTGGTTAGGAGTAGATAAAAATGGTCACCTCTGTAAGAAAACCTTGACATTGCCGGGAAAGAAGCGCATACTCCAAAAAATTAATGGGCAGCATTTTGGTTGGCCACAACATCCCGGTTCAAAAGGAGGCCTTATGCGGTATGCAGTCACGCTGGTCGCGGTGCTGATCGTCATGGGCTTTGCGGGAGGAGTGCAGGCGTCGGAAAAGAAGACTGCATCGGAAGTGGCCCGGCTCGCAGCGGAAGTGCAGGGCAAGGTCGTCGCGAAAACGGCGGCGGACGTGAAGGTCCAGGCGCGCGGCTGCTGGCTGCATATCGAGTTCGCGGCGAACAATGCCGTGTTCGATCTGCCGCTCGCGGGCACGAAGGCGACGGAGACCGAGATGGAGGACGGCATCATCCTCGAGAATAATCACATGACGCGCCAGATCGGCAGCCGGTCTCCCGAGATCTTCGAACGTCTGATCCTCAAGTTCGGCAGGCACAACGTCAAACCGGTGATGGAAACCTTCGGCCATGCGATCAAGTCCTGCGGCGATGAAGACGCGGCGACGGTCGCGCTTCACGCTTCGCGGTATTGATCGGTCCCTCCAGCGAACGATCTTCCACCCGAAGGGGTCCGTGAAGTGGGTGAGGCGGCCCCTTCGTCTTTTTTCAGCCCTCCGTCCCAAGGATAAAGCATTTGACAGGAATGATCCGACGGGCTATCATTTGTTCACCGCACAGAAATGCAGGCCCCGCAAGGGAGGCTGTCCCAGAGAGGTTCCCATCGATATGTACCCGGGGAGAGTAACGAGACTCAGCCCCGTTCTCTATCCGATCAAGGCCCAGGGCAAATTCCCGGGCCTTTTTTGTTTACCACGGAGACACTGAGGACACTGAGAAAATCCTCGTATTTACAAATTGCTTTTCTCTGTGTCTCCGTGCCTCTGCGGCAGGTTTTGAATTCTTACGAAGCCGTCTTTTGGAACGCATCCAGACCGGCGGCCCTCCGGCGACAGGGGGCCGAATCGGAATACGAGTCGCATCAGAAAGAGGCGGCAGTGAATTTCGCCACGTTCAAACTGCATCCCCAGATCATGGCCGGCGTCGAGGCGGCCGGCTACCAGGCGCCCACGCCCATCCAGAAGCAGGCGATCCCGCCGGTGCTCGAAGGCAAGGACGTAATGGGACTTGCCCAGACCGGCACAGGCAAGACAGCGGCCTTCGTGCTCCCCATCCTGGAGCGGCTGCTGCCGGGGCCGCGCGGCAGGGTGCGCGCCCTGATCATCGCGCCCACGCGCGAGCTCGCCGAGCAGATCAACGACAACATCATCACGCTGGGCGTGAAGACCCGGCTCCGGAGCGCCACGGTCTACGGCGGCGTGGGCCTGACGCCCCAGATCCTGAAGCTCAAGGCCGGCACGGAGATCATCGTTGCCTGCCCCGGCAGGCTCCTGGACCACCTGAACAACAAGCATGCCGACCTTTCCCATCTTGAGGTGCTGGTCCTGGACGAGGCGGACCGCATGTTCGACATGGGCTTCCTGCCCGACATCCGGCGCATACTCAAGTTCGTGCCGCAGAAGCGCCAGACCCTGCTGTTCTCCGCCACCATGCCCGATGACATCCGGAAACTGGCGCACGAGATCCTGCACCAGCCCGTGACCGTGCAGGTGGGCCACACCGCGCCGGCTCACACGGTCTCCCATGCGCTCTATCCCGTGCCGCAGCACCTGAAGACCGGCCTTCTCTTCGAGCTCCTCGCGCACATCGATGCAGGCTCGGTCCTCATCTTCACGCGCACCAAGCACCGCGCCAAGCGCGTGGGTCAGCAACTGGAGCGGGAAGGGTACACGGCTGCTTCGCTCCAGGGCAACCTGTCGCAGAACAAGCGGCAGGAGGCGCTCGACGGTTTCCGCGAGGGCAAGTACCGGATCCTGGTGGCGACGGACATCGCGGCGCGCGGCATCGACGTCTCCTCGATCTCCCATGTGATCAACTACGACATTCCGGACACCGTGGATGCCTATACGCACCGCATCGGACGCACAGGCAGGGCGGCAAAGACCGGCGATGCCTTCACCTTCATCACCCACGAGGACGAGCAGATGGTGCGGAGCATCGAGCGCGTATTGGGGGAGAAGATCGGCAGGCGCACGGTCCTGGGCTTCGACTACGCCAAGCCCGCGCCGAAGCGGGACGAGGAATTCGCCCGGCCGCCGCGGGAGCCGCAGCGCAGGCGCCAGCAGCACCCGGTTTCCTCGAAGGGCGCTGCTCCGTCCTCAGGACATGCCCGGCCGAAAGGACCGAAGCAGGCATCGCATCCGGGAAGCAAGAAGCCCGCGTCCACGCATCAGCATCGGGGATTCCAGGACCTGCACTCTTCGCCGTCCCGGGGATCCGACCGCGCTGCTCCTCCTTCGCCGAAATCCCAGCACAGCAAGCCCCGGCCTGCGTCTGAGCATCCGGCCGAGCGGCCTGCTGCGCCGGAGCAACGGCAGCACCATGAACGTCCCGCTGTCAGCACCGGCCAGCGGAGGTCCTTCGGACCTCGGGTGGGCAGGCGGAAGTGATGAGTCCGGCGTTCGGAGTCGGCGGAACAGCGATTGACAGCAGGGAGCAAAAAGCATATAGTCATTCCATGCGGCTTCACTCCGTCATTCTTCTTCTCTCCTTCGCACTGCTCATCCAGAACACCTGCCCCCGGGGATATGCCGGCAAATCCATGGTCAGCCCGGCCTGCGGCCATGCCATGGCGCACTGCCACATGAAGCCGGGCACGCCTGCTGCTTCCGATCAGAAGGGCGATGCGGTTGCACAGAATTTCTCCTCGCATTCGCCGTTCTTCCTCTTTGCCGTTGTTCAACCCGTGCACATCTTCCGTCCTGAGCCGGTTGCGGCAGTTCCCGCCGCGCCTGAAACAGGATATATCGACGCGTTTCCCGACGAACTCTTACGGCCTCCCCGCGCCTGACCTCCGCTGTTCTCATCATTCATGCTGAGAATCGAATGCCGCGCCTGAACGGGAACAGTCCCGCACGCACTGCTTTGCCGCGTGCCATTGTGCTGCACCCGTGCCCGGCCGGCAAATCACAGGAGGTCCTCGTGAATACGAAGAAAACGCTCCTTTCGAGCGCGCTCGTTCTGTATTTCGTTATTGCCTTCGAAGTGCTGATCATGATCAGCCCCTTCGCCGGGTTCTTCTACTCGGTCATGAATCCCGTGCTGCTGAAGCTCGCCGCATCGTCCTCGACGCGCTGGCTCAGCGCCTTCTACCTTCCTCACATGGTGCTGCCGCAGGACGGGCTGCTCCAGGCCATCCGCGTCCTGGGGTCCGTTCTGTTCGTTGCCGGCATGGCGGTGTTCTTCGTCTGCGCAGCGCAGATCTACACTGCCAAGTTCACGAAGAAAGGCGCGGTGCTGGGAGGATTGTATGCGTACATCCGTCATCCTCAGTATGTTGCCCTCGGTGTCGCCGGGCTGGGGCTTTCGATCCTTTGGCCGCGGTTCCTGACCATCGTGCTATGGCTTGCGATGGCCTTCGTCTATTATGCCCTCGCCAAGGACGAGGAGCGCAGGATGCTGAACGCCCACGGAGCAACCTATCGGACTTACATAGACAAGACGGGAATGTTCCTCCCGGCGCGCCTCGAAAAAAGGATCGCCCCGACATCGATGCTCATGAAAGCGGTTTTCGTCATCGGCTGTATCGCGGTCACTCTCGGCTGCGCCGCCCTGCTTCGCATGTACACGATCAACAGGCTTACCCTGTGGAACAACGGCAAGAATGTGTCCGCAGTGGCCATCCTGCCCGAGGATGGGTTCAAGATGGAGCACCGCATGGCGGAAATCCTCGCACTTCCTCCGGTGAAGGAGCGGTTGCAGGCCGGCAAACAGTACCTCGTCTATTTCATCCCCAGGGACTACATCATGCAGGGCATGATCGCCGACACAGGCGGCGACTGGAAGCTCTACAAACAGCACCATACGATCGCCATGATCTCTGACTGGGTCTTCCATCCCTTCCGGCATCTGCGCGAGGGGCATCATGCCATGCACCACGAGGGCATGCAAATGCAGCATCAGAATGGGACAACACCCTCCGACGGGCTTGTCAGGCGATTGATCTTCCTTTCCATCGAGGATGTGAACGTAAATAATACGGCGGACCTGTTCTCGATCAATGCACTGCGGGTGCCGCAGTTCATGGTTGACGTGGATATCCACAACGCTGCTATACTGGATGTGAAGGAGCTGAACCACGGCAGCGGCTGGGGCACGGTGCCGACGCCCACCTTTTGAATTCACAACAAGGAAGGGAAGTGTCGCAGTACAACAACTTTATCACGGGAGGTTCTTCATGAAGAATGAACATGGATCATTCAAGAAAGTTGCGATCATGCTGCTGGGCCTCGCCGGTCTGCTCTGCGCGGCCCTTGCCATCGCCGCGGTCAAGGAAGGGCTGGTGGAATACGAAGGAGCGCAGAAGACGATCTTCAAGACCGGCAAGGCGACGAGCGTGATCTCCCTCGAAACGCTGTCCACTCGTCCGTCGCTCTACGCCATCGGGCCCATCGATGGGCTTGACGGGGAGATCACGATCTTCGATTCCAAGCCCTACATCACGCAGATGCGCGGGACGGACTATACGCTCGACACAACCTTCAAGCATGGCGCCTTCTTCCTCGTCTGGACGGAGCAGAAGGACTGGGCCGACATTCCGTTGCCCGCGAACGTGAAGGGCTACATTGACCTGCAGAAGTTCGTGAAGGAAGCTGCGCAGAAGTCCGGGGTCGACGTCACCAAGCCGTTTCCGTTTTTACTCTCAGGAACGCCGTCCGAGATCAAGTGGCATATCAACGTGGACCGGACCGGGGGGAAGCCGATCAACCAGGAACTGTTCGTGAAATCTAAAGAACCGTATGTCACGAAGAACGAACCGGTCGACATCATTGGTTTCTATTCCGAGAAGCATTCGGGCGTATTCCTGTCGCAGTATGCTCCGGCGATCAAGGAAGGCTCGGGCATGGAGAACTATATCCACCTCCATCTTGTTTCGAGAACGAGCAAGGCCGCGGGTCATATCGACGACATCACCTTCGGTGGGGGGATGATGCTGCGGCTGCCGAAACTGTAGCACAGAGAGTTGTTGGGTCGTATTGTGAGGGGCGGGAGGCAGTCAATCCCGCCCATTTTTGTCCTCAGATGGAGATTGCCCGAAAATTTCCGTTTACAACGTTGATCCTGCCTTGTTATACTCTTATTACTTTCCGCGCGATAAATACTCCTTGATGCTCAGAAATATCCAGGTGCTTATTACCTGATCAATTATGCAGTGGAGTGCGCTCTTAAGGTGTGTGCGGATAAACAAGTGAATTGCTGCTGGAGCATTGCAAAGTTAACATGACAATTGTTCAAGCATCGCAAATTGCCTTGCCCGGCATGGACCGTCTTCAAGCAGCTGTTGATCTGTTGGCCGCTGCTGGCATTGAAGAACGTGGTGCAGTATTCACAAAGCGTGAAGTTGTAGAGTTTATCCTCGACTTGACCGAGTACAAGACGGCTGCGGCTCTTCACAAGAAGCGTCTGCTTGAACCATCGTTCGGCGAGGGGGCATTCCTTCTCGTGGCCGTGGAACGGCTTCTGGATTCATATAAGGCGCACATAACGAAGAAGGCCAACCCGGCGATTGATCTCAAAGACGCCATTCGAGCAATTGAGCTTCATCACGAAAGCTTCAATGAGACGCGACTCAAACTTCACCAGTTGTTAAGGGAGAATGGAATAGCGAGTGCGGCTGCCGAGAAAATACTCGATGCTTGGCTCATCCAGGGTGACTATCTTCTTGCTGATCTTCCCCTTCAGTTCTCTCACATCGTCGGCAATCCTCCGTATGTTCGCCAGGAATTGATCCCCGATATTCTGATCTCCGAATACAGGCATCGCTACGATACCTTGTATGACCGTGCTGACCTGTATATCCCTTTTATCGAGCGTTCGCTCAAGCTCCTGAATCTGAAGGGTTCTGTCGGTTTTATTTGCTCAGACCGATGGATGAAAAACAGGTATGGCGGGCCGCTCAGGCAAATGATAGCTAAGGGGTATCATCTGAAGTACTACGTCGATATGGTAGATACGGACGCTTTTCATTCCGAGGTGAGCGCTTATCCTGCCATTACGGTGATCTCTCGCGAGCCTGCCGGTACGACACGCCTGGCTCATCGGCCGCAGGTTGATAAAAAAACACTTGTCAAACTTGCTCGCGGCATGCGCGGCCGGACGATCAAGCTCGGCAACCCTATTCACGAAATATCCGGCATCATGCGCGGCAATGAGCCTTGGGTGCTTGAGTCATTTGATGAGCTTGCTGTTTTGCGTCGCATTGAGGGCTCTTTCCCGACGTTGGAAGATGCGGGCTGTGAGGTAGGTATCGGCGTCGCGACCGGAGCGGATAAGGTTTATGTCGGCAAGTACGATGAGCTTGATGTTGAGAACGACTGCAAGCTGCCGCTTGTCATGACCAAGGATATCCGGGGCGGAAAGGTCGAGTGGCAGGGCATGGGCGTGATTAATCCCTTCACCGAACATGGCGAGCTGGTGAGCCTGAAGAAATATCCGAAACTTGCCGCCTATCTGAATCGGAACAAAGCAGTTGTATGCAAGCGGAACGTTGCAAAGCGGAACAACGAACGGTGGTACCGGACCATTGACCGGGTCTATCCGAAGCTCACGTATACTCCGAAGCTCCTGATACCGGACATCAAGGGCGAAGCCAACATTGTGTATGAAAACGGTAAGTATTACCCGCATCACAATCTTTATTACATTACGTCGGAAGTGTGGGACCTGAAAGCGCTTCAGGCGGTGCTGCTGTCAGATATCACCAGGCTTTGCATTACTACCTATTCCACGAAGATGCGCGGAGGATATCTTCGGTTTCAGGCGCAGTATTTGCGGCGCATTCATATTCCAAGGTGGCAGGATGTACCGGAAGATATTCGGTCCAGACTAATAGTTGCTGCCGAACAGAGGAATATCGCCGCATGTAACGCTTTGACGTACCAACTGTATAACCTTTCAGCTGAAGAGCGCGCAATTCTTAACAGATCGGATGGAGGAGGAGAGACGAATGCCGCTTGATCTCGCGGATTATGACTCGAAGGCGCGCGCCGCAGTTAAAAAGTTCTGGACCGGCAGGAAGAGTGCGGCGAAGAAACAGCGCGCTTCGGGAAGGAAAGATCAGGGCGAGCGCAGTGCTGTAACCGCTGGCAGCAATATGAACGGGTTCATCGACATGGTTGTTGACATAGTCCATGCCAATGGATTGCCTCATGCGGAAATAATGTTGAAACGCAGCGTGCTTACTCTGCCGGGCTATTTTCGGCCGACAAAGTTGTGGGACTTGATTGTGATTCACGAAGGGAAGCTTGTCGCTGCGATCGAGTTCAAGTCTCAGGTCGGACCGTCGTTCGGCAATAATGCCAACAACCGTTGTGAAGAAGCGCTCGGAACGGCTACCGATTTCCGCACCGCCTTTCGGGAGGGCGCCTTTGGAAGGAGCAAGAAACCATTCGTAGGATATCTCATTCTGCTCGAAGACGCTCCAGCTTCTCGTACGCCGGTAAAGGACGTTTCTCCGAACTTCCCCATTTTCCCGGAATTCCAGAATGCATCCTATGCGGAACGCTACAGAATCCTTTGCGAGAAGCTCATGTTTGAGGAGCTCTATAGCGCGGCCTCTGTTCTTCTCTCGCCGCGCGCTGCTTCCCGATCCGGTGCGTATTCAGAAATCAGCGAGGAAACAGGCCTTAAATCGTTCGTGTCGACTCTTGCTGCGTACATTGCCGCTGAAGCAGCAAAGTAAAAAGGGCCTCCTTGTTGACTGAATAGCTGCCTAGCACGTTCGTCGACGGTTTGGTGCTGCGGCTGCCGGCCATAGATGGAATCGGTTCACGGGCTTGGGAAGAGTTCCCAAGCCCTTTTTTGTTCTCGGACAAGACTCCCCCGGAAATACCCTTCTTTTTTCCTTTATCAGAAAAGCGAAAACTACTATACTCTGCGAAGTTTTCGATCTCCGGTGGGAGGATCGCGCAGTGATTCTCCCCGACACAAGATTGACCGAAATTCCGAATGCGAGAGGACACCTCATGCGCAAGAACCTGTTGATCTTTCCGGCAGTCTTTGCCCTCCTATTCCTGTACTTGTCCGAAGCAAACGCCGCAATGACGGTGACTCCGAACATTCACCGGAGCGGCGACGAAGGCTATTTTTCCGCAGTGATCCCGCGGCCGAAGAACGCGCCGGAGGGCTGGCTCTCGATCGTTGCCAAGCGCAAGGAGGGGGATATTTACCTGGTGCATGCCTCGCTGCCCGCGCAGACGGAGAATGAGCAAACCCCGTCTATCACCCTGGCAGGCAGATACGGAAAAGCGGGGACCGCATCAGTGGTTATTCTTGCCAAGCCCGCGCTGGATGCTGCAGCTGAGTATCAACCGCTCATGACGGTCACCTTTACGCTGCCCGACGCCCCCAAGTCCGATCCCGAGGTAATGGAAACCTGGGCGAAGCTTCAGCAGCGAATCATCTATGGCATGAACTACGGAGGCGGAGACACTTTCTCCGTCTATTGGAACATGGTCGCCGGCCGGCGTTACGGCCTGGAGGCGTCCAGCGGATGGGATGGAGAACGATGGCGCGGGAACAGGGAGACACCTGACCTGTATGACATCTTCACCGGCGCTGCGGCCATTCAGGAGAGCCTGCAGCTCGAGGTCCTGGGCGCTCGCGGCCGACAATCGCAATCCGGCGGCCCGACCAAGGCGGGTCTCGTATCGCTGGCAACGCTCAGCGGACCGGCGGTCAAGTCCCATCCCTTCGAGGAGATGCTGAAAGGACGTTCGCCCAAGGTGCCCGTCCTGTCCGGCCTGATCCCGGCGGACCAGTACGCGGTGTTCTTCACGGACATCAACAAGCAACTGGAGCTTGCCGATCTCCTGGAAGAGTGGGGCGGAAGCCTGCTCGAATCCCTGCATGCAAGCTCCCGCGATTTCCGGGTGCGGAAGAAGCTCGTCACGCAGCTCTGCCTCGAGACCAGCGTGCTGACGCGGCTCTTCGGCGACCGCGTCATCGGGTCCATGGCCATGACGGGCGGAGATCCCTTCCTGAAGGAAGGCACCGATTTCACGGTGCTCTTCGCGCTCAAGAACCGCGAGGTCTTTCTTGCGCAGATGGAGAGACGCTATGCCGACGCCGTGTCCGCGCACAAGGCGCGGCGGGACGAATTCTCGTCCGGCGGGCTCAAGCATATCGCCGTGACGACCTTCGACCGCAGCATCTCGTCCTACCTTGTCGTGATCGGCGACGTGGCGGTGGTATCGAACAATCTGGAAGCGTTGCGGCGGGTGATCGAGACGTCGGCGGGGAAACTGCCCTCGTTGAAAGCGTCCCGCGATTTTCAGTATCTGCGGACGATCTTTCCCGAGGGCGACGACAAGAACGAGGATATCTTCATCTATCTCTCCGACGCGCATATCCGCAGGCTCGTGGGTCCGGCATCCAAGATCGGCGAGGCCCACAGGATCACTTGCGCGGCCAATCTGCAGATCCTGGCCAACGCGCGGTTCTGGTACCGTTCCGAGCGGCGCCGGGAGCCGACGATGCAGGACCTGAAGAGCGGCGGGTATCTGGGCGACAGTGCGCTCGACTGTCCAGACGGGGGATCCTACGACCTGGAACGCGGGACCGGCACGCCGGTCTGTTCCGTGCACAACCGGCAGGGGTATCTGACGCCGCTGGCCGCCGTCGCAGTGCGCGGCGCCACGAACCGGGAGGCGACGCAGTACAAGGCCTTCGTGGAGAATTACAACCGCTACTGGCGCCAGTTCTTCGATCCCATCGGCATCCGCGTCAAGCTGGGCGAGAACATCCGCATCCAGACGTGCATCCTGCCGCTGATCGAAAACTCCTGGTATGACGGCTTCGCCGCCTTCTCCGGGAGGGAGACCGGCACGGTCACGGAAGCGACGGTGCTGCCGCGAACGATCGTGTCGCTGCGCGGCCATGTATCACGCGACTGGCTGGAGAAAGTGGACTTCTTCAAGAGTTACCTGCAGCGTCGAAAGCTCTCTTCCCGATGGCTGGGAAATGAATTTTCCCTGAACCTCTGCGACGGTCCGGTGCTCTTCACGCTCGACGGACGGGTGGCCGGCATGCTGGGGCAGGAAATGAACCGTCCTTCCCTCTCCACGATCGTGGTCGGCTATATTCTCTCTGCAGTCAATCTGCCGACCTACCTGTCCGTGAAGGTCAACGATCCCGGCGAGGCGGAGCGAACGCTGCCGCTGATCTTTCAGGGCTTGATGGCAGAACATCGCTCCAGGGAATTCTCGGCGGAAAGCTACGCCCTGGAACCCTATAAGGACAAGCAGATCACGGTCTTCAGCTTCTCCCTCTTCGTCGCGAAACTGCGGCTCTACGCAGCCGTGATCGGGGACCGGCTGGTGATCGCCTCGCGCCAGGACATCATCACCGACCTGATCGACGCTTCATCGACCAAGGGTGCAAGCAATCCGGGCAATCTCGAATTTTCGGTGTACCGAACCGCATTCCGCGACATAGAACCCACGGTCAGCCTCGGGTACCAGGAGGACATACGGCATGCCTGCCACAAGAATCTGGCACTTGCGCAGGCGATCCTCGATATCGGGGGCGCGAAGCCCGACGAGTTCGCGTCCGTCGCCTTCGCGCTCCGCGGTTACGAGCCCTACTGCCCGTCAGGCGGCACCTATCGCCTCGATCCGGTAGTAAACCGCGTCGAATGCTCCCTCCACGGCAAAGCCTATCGTCCGAAGCAGCCGCTCAAAGGGCGCGATGATGCGCAGATCCTGCGGCTCGTGAACAGCATCAGGAAGATCAATGCCCGCCTCGCTTTCACGCCCGAAGGCCTGATGACCACCGTGGAGCTGCAGCGGACGTCCGTACCGCGGCAACAGGACAAGCCGGCGAAGAAAGGGTGGTTGTGGTAGTGAGCGATCGTGGGCGATCCCAAAGCGCCGCATGCTGTGCGACGGTGATTTGATTTTTCCCGCTGTTCATGGCATAATCCTGCCCGGCTGATCTTTCAGCCGGGCTTTTTTGTTGCCAGTTCTGACGGAGGTCTCATGGACATCCTGGACCTGACCTTTTCCGTGTCGGGCGTGACGACCAATCTGCTGCTGCCGCCGCTGGTCTCGCTGGTCATCTCCTTCTTCACCTCCATGGGCGGCATTTCCGGCGCTTTCCTGCTCCTTCCCTTCCAGATGAGCTACCTGAACTACACGGCCCCGTCGGTGAGCGGAACGAACCACGTGTTCAATATCGTTGCCATCCCGAGCGGCGTGTACCGCTATATCAAGGAAGGCCGCATGGCCTGGCCGCTCACCTGGGTCGTGATCGCCGGAACCTTGCCGGGCGTGTTCATCGGCTACTATCTCCGCGTGCTCTATCTTCCGCATCCGAGGACTTTCAAACTTTTCGTTGGCTGCGTGCTGCTCTACATCGGCGTCAGGCTCGTGAAGGAGCTGATCGGACCGCCCAAGGCGCGCTCCGCCGGGGGCCTGGCCTTCGAGGAGAAGTTCAAGGCCCGGGCAGCGGCGCAGAAACGCCGGGAGGGAACGCATGTGGCCGCGGGATTGCCGTCCGATGCCGTGGTCAAAACCATCAGCGTATCGCTTTCGAAGGTGGAGTACGAGTTCTGGGGCGAGCGTTTCTCCTTCAGCACCCTGGGCATGTTCAGTCTTGCCTTCGTCGTGGGCATCATCGGCGGCGCCTACGGCATCGGCGGCGGGGCGATCATCGCGCCCTTCTGCGTTGCCTTTTTCCACCTGCCGATTTATACCATCGCCGGCGCGACGCTCATGGGCACCTTCATCACCTCCGTGGCGGGCGCGCTCTTCTTCTCCCTGGTCCCCGCGACGAACGGCGTGTCGGCAATGCCCGACTGGCCGCTCGGCATCCTCTTCGGCATCGGCGGGTTCGTGGGCATGTACCTGGGCGCCAAAACGCAGAAGTACGTGCCGCAGAAGGCCATCAAGATCATCGTCGCCACAGCGATTCTCTTCCTGGCGGTGCGGTATATCGTGCAGTTTGTGCGGTAACAACGATAAGAATCAAATATCGAACTCTTCACTGCCGAGAGCGCGGAGAACGCAGAGAAGTACCAGCAGTTAGGCGTTTTTGATTCTCGGTGGTCTCGGCGTCCTCGGCGGTAAATCAGGTTCCTCTAGCGTTTTTCAGTTACCAATCTCCTTTCTCGTTGACAACCTCTCCTCTTTTTGGGATATTCGTCACTGAACATTTGCTCTCATCACCATAACGTAAAGAAGAGGTCCCCATGCCGACTCCTCCATCCGCCAATGACCTGAAGAAAGCCTACCGCACCGTCTCGGTGATCGGACTGGCGATGATCGCGAGCGTCTTCGTGTATTCCATCGTGGTCAGCTTCCTCGAAGACGGCCGCATCCCCGCAGCCGCGCCGCAGGTCGACGAACTGACGGCGAACACGGTGAAGTTCGTGCTGCTCGGCATCGCGGCGGTCCTGTTCTTCGTGATCCGCATCGTGAACCGCCAGATCCTTTCCCGTTCCGCGGATCAGTCCGCGATGTCCATCAAGCAGGGGGAGCAGGCGGGACTTTCGCCTGCCATCCAGCGTCTTGTGACTGCTGCAGTGGTATCCTTTGCGCTTTGCGAGGCGCCGGCTGTTTTCGGGCTGGTGATCTATATCCTCGGCAGGAACACCACGGACTTCTATCTCTTCATGCTGATCTCGCTCTTCTTCTTTTCCGTCTATTTCCCGAAATACAGCCAGTGGGAAACGTGGTTGCAGTCATGGCAACGGCAGGGGAGAAGATAGAGAGAAGAGGAAGGGGAGCGGGGAAGAAGGCTTGTTTTTGTTCCTTTTTGATATTTCGTGTGCTATCAATAAACTTCGTATCTTGCATGTTTCCCTTCCTTCTTTGCTATACTTGATCCATCCATATCATACAGACTGTTCGCTGATGTTTCCTCGATAAAGCCACACCTGCCGCAAGACAGGGACGGAAAGCAACGGATCGCGGAGAACGTGATGGCCGGGCTGCCGAAGGATGATACCTTTGGTGTGCCCGGCTTTTTTGTTTCCCGAATCCTTATCGTCGAGCATGCTCTTCTCACAGGAAATTCAGGCTGAGCAACAAAGCACGCCGCCTTGGCACGGCATGAACCGGCTTCGCCGATCGCACAAAAACGATGAGCGCAAGGGAGGTCCGATATGAAGAGATCAGCGCTTCTTTCGATATTTGCCTACTTGGCGCTTGCTGCGCTTACTTCCTGTGGCGGAGGGGGAGGCGGGGAAGGAGTCCCGACTGCGCCGACGAATGTGGCGATTGTCGCGGGCGACGGTCAGGCGACCGTGTCCTGGGACGCAGTGGCAGGAGCGGATTCCTATCACCTTTATTGGAAAACCTCACCCGGCGTTGCAACGACTGACAGCATGGTTGACGCCGCCACGTCTCCTCAAGTGCTCTCGGGACTTGCAAATGGCATGGCATATTATTGTGTTGTCGCGGCGGTCAACGCGTCCGGCGAAGGTCCGTTGTCAGTTGAGGTTTCCGCAATACCGCAGAAGTCCGCACCTGCGGCACCGACCGGCGTTGCTGCTTCCGCAGGGAACAGCCTGGTGACCATAAGCTGGAATTACGTGGACGGCGCTTCCTCCTACAATATCTACTGGTCCACGATATCCGGCGTGACCAAGGCAACGGGCACGAAACTGGCTGGCGTTGCATCTCCCTATCCCCATCCGGGGTTGACGAATGGCGTCACTTATTATTACGTCGTAACAGCGGTTAATGGCGGCGGTGAGAGCCAGGAATCTGCTGAGGTTTCCGCAACTCCGCAAGCCGTGATGCCGACAGCCCCTGTCGGTGTCGTTGCAACTGCCGGGGATAAAACAGTAACGGTCACGTGGAGCGCTATTGCTGGTGCTCCTTTCTACAACATTTACTGGTCCACGATATCCGGCGTGACCAAAGCAACGGGTGCAAAACTGTCCAGTGTTTCATCTCCCTATACGCATGCGGGATTGACGAACGGTACGACCTATTACTACGTCGTTACTGCGGTGAATGGGGATGGGGAGAGCCTCGAGTCCGCACAGGTTTCGGCGACACCGTCCCTCCCCCCGCTGGGTACGCCGCTGAATCTATCGGCGACTCCCGGGGTTCAGTCCGTCGCGCTCCAGTGGTCGCCTGTCGCAGACGCAACTTCGTACAACATCTACTGGAGGAAGTTTCCCGGCGTGACCACGTCGAACGGAACGCTTCTCGCTCAGGCAACCTCGCCGTACAAGCACGCAGGGCTGACGGCGGGCATCTATTACTATATTGTGACCGCCGTGGGGCAGGTAGGCGAGGGTGCGGCATCATCGGAAGTATCCGCGCCGGCCAATCTGGTGATGTTCGTCACTTCCGCGACAGGAAGCGGCACCCTGCGTACCTGGGCTGACGCAGGCGGCAAGACGGGTCTGGCCGCAGCCGACACCATCTGCCAGGCACGGGCAGCAGCTGCCGGACTGACGGGGGTATTCAGGGCGTGGATTTCCAACAGCGCGAATGATGCATATTGCTGGGTGCACAATCTGTCGGGAAAGAAATCCGCGAACTGCGGGCAGGTCACGCTTCCGGTCGGAGCGGGACCCTGGATCAGGACCGACGGATTCCCCTTTGCCGGGACAATCGACCAGGTCGTGAATAATTACACGATCTATTCTCCGGCTCGGTTCGATGAATTCGGCAAAGAGGTTACAATGTCTCTTTACTTTACCGGCACGGAGGATAATGGAGTACTCGACACCCTTGATTCCCCTCCCGCGTGCGACGACTGGCAAGTCGGCGGAATGCTCTCGGTAGCAGCCGGCTGGACCGTATTCACTGGATCATCATGGACGGCGCGGGGCTGTGCATGCTGGGAAACTGGACGGTTGCTGTGCCTCCAGACCGGCACAGGACCTTCGCTCCCGAATTTCACAGCTTCCGGCAAGAAGGTATTCCAAACTTCCACAACACACAACGGCAATTTCGGCGGTCTTGCAGGCGCTGATGCTATCTGTCAGGCACGGGCTGGCGAAGCGGGACTGACGGGAACCTTCAAGGCCTGGTTGTCGACCGATACGATCAATGCGGCGGACCGGCTCACCAGCAGCGGCCCCTGGGTGCGGCTGGACGGCATGAAGATCGCCGAGAGCAAAGCGGACCTTCTCGACGGTTTGCTCTTCACCGCCATCAATGTGACCGAGCAGGGCGTCTATGACAAGGGCGGTACGGTCTGGACGGGCACGAACGCCAATGGGAGCCTGGCAGTGGGTCTTAACTGTTCCGGCTGGACGGATGGGACGAACGCTAGTTTAGGTATCGCAGGGGGATCATTCGCCACAGATGCATGGTGGACGAAGGAGTGGTCGAACGTTCCGTGCTATGGCAATGAGAAACTCTATTGTTTCGAGGATTGAACGTGCATTGTTGTGGTACGAGGGGAGCAAGAGATCATCGTCGTTGCTGCGGTGAACGCAGAAGGGGGAGGATGTGGAATTGGCCCAGGGCTGCAGGCTTGTGACGAAGGAGGAATGAAGAAAGACTATATTCTTACAGCGCCTTGCTTGCCTGGGGATTCAACTCCAGGCCTGAGCGTTCGCCCCGCTCGTAGCGAAGGAAGCCGGTGAGCGCGATCATGGCCGCGTTGTCGATGCAGTAAGACATTCCCGGAATCGCCAGGCGGAGGCCGTTCTTCTCCGTTTCCTCGATCATCCGCTTCCTCAGCATGCTGTTCGCCGCAACGCCGCCCGCAACCACGACGGAGCGCACGCCGGTCTCCTTCGCCGCAAGCATGGTCTTGTCGACGAGCGTTTCCACAACCGCCGCCTGAAAACTCGCCGCCACATCCCGGATATTCAAACTCGGATCGAGCCCTGCATCCTTCGAACGGAAAATCGCCACGCGGTTCCTGACCGCGGTCTTGAGTCCGCTGAAACTGAAATCGAATCCTTCTCGCACGCCGCGCGGGAAGGCAAAGGCTGCCGCGTTCCCCTCCTGCGCCAGGCGGTCGATCACCGGGCCGCCGGGATAGGGGAGGTCCAGGAGCTTCGCCACCTTATCGTAGGCCTCGCCCGCCGCATCGTCGCGCGTCTGGCCCAGGAGCCGGTAGGAGCCGAATTCCCGCACATGATAGAGCGCCGTGTGGCCGCCCGACACGAGGAGGGCCACATAGGGGTATCCCAGGCCGGGGTGCTCGATCTGCGCGGCAAGGATGTGGCCCTCGCCGTGGTGCACGCCGATGAAGGGGATGCCGAGGCTGTAGGCCGTAGCCTTGGCGAAGGAGACGCCGACGAGCAGCGCGCCGATCAGGCCGGGCGCCGAGGTGACGGCGATCAGGCCGATGTCGGAAAGGCTGACGGACGCCGCGGCAAGGGCTTCGCTCACCACGGGCATGATGTTCCGGAGGTGTTCCCGCGAAGCGAGCTCGGGCACCACGCCGCCGTACTTCTCGTGGAGCTTGACCTGCGACGAGACGATGCTGGACAGCACGGTCCGTTCCCGGAGGACCGCGGCTGCCGTTTCATCGCATGAGGTTTCTATGCCGAGGGTATACATGAAATCAAGTGGGTAGTTCGGAGTGGGGAGTTCGGAAGACGCGGAAAAAGCAACGAGCTGAATGCGGAATGCCAGTTGTTCGCTCCGAACTCCGAACTGTAGTTACTGCATCAACCTCGACACCGGCACGACCTCGATGCCCTGTTCGGCGGCCTCGGGGAGCCACTTGGCGAGCTCCGCGATCGTCTCGGGATGGGGATGGCCGATGCCGATCGCCCTGCCGTTCTTCTTTGCCAGGCCGGCGAGCTCCTCAAGCTGTTTCCGGATCGATGCCGGCTTGGAACTGTCGTTGTCCAGGAACACGTCGCGCTTCGCCGACCGGATGCCGAACTCCTTGGCGACGCTGAAGGCCGTGCTCTTGGGGCTGGTCATGCTGTCCAGGAAGAAGAAGCTCCGGTTCTTGAGCTCCGACATGAGGAAGGTCATGGCCTGGCGGTTCTCGGTGAGGGACGACCCTTCGTGGTTGTTCACGCCCGCCGCGCCGGGCACGGAATCGATGTCCTCGTTGATCGTGGCGATGAACTCCATGGGCGTCATGTCGGACCGGAGCACGGCGGGGCCGTTCTTGTCCACATGGGCCTTCGCTTCCATGGGAATGTGGACCAGCACCTCGCGTCCCAGCTGATGGGCCATTTCGGCGATCTTCTTCGACTGCGGCAGCTTGGGAATGACCGCCAGGGTGATGCGGTCGGGCAGAGCGAGGAGGTCCTTCGCCGGCTTCAGGTCCTGGCCCAGGTCGTCGATCACGATGGCCACGACGCCGCTGATCTCCCCGGGCGCTCCGTTCTGCGCGGCTCCGCGCTCGCGGCGCGCTCCTGCCTCGCGCTGCGCCGTCTCCTGCTTCTTCACCGGCGGCTTCTTCTCCGCCGTGCGCCGCGATTTGAGCGGGCCCCAGAGGAGCAGGCTGATTGCGACCAGGGACAGCGCGATGCCGACGATGACGATCGTGGTGTACCGGCCGCCCTTCTTTCCCGGACGTTTCGCGGGCATTTTTTTCTGGGCCATGGTTACCCTTTTATACAATATTGCCGCGCAAAAAAAAAGGCCTTTTTGGTGTTCCCCCGCAGGATTTTGGCTTGACAGCCGGTAAGCATGCTCTTATACTGCAGGTCACCAAAACCGGAAGAGTTGCTTCTGTAATTTAAAGACTGCCGAGGAGCATCGAGAATATGAGCTTCGATTATGTACGGGAGATCCCGCAGCCCAAGGCCATCCTGGATGCCATGCCCCTGTCCCCGGAGACGGCGGCGGCGAAAAAGGTCCGCGATCAGGAGATCAAGGCCGTATTCACGCACCAGAGCAGCAAGCTGGTCCTGATCATCGGGCCCTGCTCGGCCCATGACGAGGACGCGGTCTGCGACTACATCGGCAGGCTTGCCAAGGTCCAGGCCGAGGTGAAGGACAGCATCATCATCATTCCGCGCATCTACACGAACAAACCGCGCACGACCGGCATCGGGTACAAGGGCATGGCGCACCAGCCGAACCTGGCCGAGGAGCCGAACATCGTGGAAGGCATCAAGGCGATCCGCAAGATGCACATCCGTGCGCTCAAGGATTCGGGCCTGCCAGCAGCCGACGAAATGCTCTACCCCGGCAACTTTCCCTATCTCGAAGACGTGCTGGCCTATGTTGCCGTGGGCGCGCGGTCGGTGGAGAACCAGGCACACCGCCTTACCTGCAGCGGCCTCGACATACCGGCGGGCATGAAGAATCCCACGTCGGGCGACGTGGAGGTGACGCTCAATTCGATCCAGGCGTCCCAGGCGGCACACGTGTTCAGCTACAACCGCTGGGAAGTGAAAACGCCGGGCAATCCGCTGTCCCATGCCGTGCTTCGCGGCGCCGTGGATTATCACGGCCTGGCAGTGCCGAACTACCATTACGAGGATCTGGTGCAGTTCGCCGAGGCCTACCAGAAGCGCGGCCTCGCCAATCCCACGATCATCGTGGACACGAACCATGCGAACTCGAACAAGAAGTTCGCGGAGCAGCCCCGGATCGCCATGGAAGTGATGCGGAGCCGCCTGCATTCGCCGATGCTCAAGGAGATGATCCGCGGCTTCATGATCGAGAGTTTCATCGAGGAGGGGGCGCAGAAGGTGGACGGCGGCGTGTACGGCAAGTCCATCACCGACCCCTGTCTCGGCTGGCCGGCGTCGGAAAAACTGATCCGCGATCTGGCGGCGATGGTGTAGGGCCGACAAGGAACCGAACGACTGAACCGCGAAGTCGCGAAGGACGCGAAGAGAATCCGGGGTGCGATTCGACCCCGTGCAGCGCAGAAAGGACAGCAGAGCATTCTTATGATCGAAGAAAAGGATTCAGAAAAAGAAACCGGCGGCGAGGAGGATTTCGCCGCAATGCTCGAACAGAGCATGATGAAGCGGGAGAAGCGTGCTCCCGGCCAGGCAGTGGATACGCGCATCGTCTCGATCTCCTCGGAATGGATCTTCCTCGACCTGGGCGGCAAGGGAGAGGGATATCTCGACAAGAAGGAGTTCACCAACGAACAGGGCGAGGTGACCGTCAAGGTCGGCGACACGATCCGCGCCTATTTCGTCTCGACGCAGAACAACGAGCTCCTCTTCACGACCAAGGTCGGCGCGGGGCCGGGCGGCAGGAGCCAGCTCGAGGACGCCTGGCGGAACGGCATCTCCGTGGAGGGCACGGTCGCCAAGGAAGTGAAGGGCGGGTTTGAGGTGAAGATCGCCGGGAATGTGCGCGCCTTCTGCCCCTTCTCGCAGACCGGCCTGGGCCGCGAGGAAAAACAGACCGACTTCGTGGGCAAGACGCTCGCATTCCGGATCGCCGAGTACGCCGAGAACGGCAGGAACATCGTGCTCTCGCGGCGCGTGCTGCTCGATGAGGAGCGGAAAAAGGCGCGGCTGGCGCTCCGCGATACACTGAAGGAAGGCATGCGCGTGCGCGGCCGGGTGACGTCGCTCCAGAAATTCGGCGCTTTCGTGAACATCGGCGCCATCGAGGGTCTCATCCCGATTTCCGAGGCGGCATGGAGCAGGACCGAAAAGATCAGCGACCTCCTGTCCATGGGTCAGGAGGTCGAGGTCATCATTAAGCGCATCGACTGGGACAAGGAGCGCATCTCCCTGAGTCTCAAGGATACGCTGCAGGACCCCTGGGAAAACGTCGCCGCCGCCTATCCCGCGGGCTCCTACCATCCGGGCAAGGTTGCTCGGCTCACGCCTTTCGGCGCCTTTGTGACCCTTGCGGACGGCGTGGACGGCCTGATTCACATTTCCAAGCTGGGCGCAGGCAAGCGCATCAGTCATCCCAAGGAAGTTCTGAAGGAAGGTCAGTCCGTGGAAGTGAAGATCGAGTCCGTGGACCGCGACAACCGGAAGATATCGCTCTCTCTCGCCGCAATCAGCAGGGAAGAGGATGAAGCGGCCGAGACGCTGAAGGAGTACAAACAGCGCGAGGCTGGCGAGCCGCAGGGCATGGGCACGCTGGGCGACCTGCTCAAGGCGAAGATGGACCAGAAGAAGAACTGACATCGTATTAAATCACCCCACCTGACCTCCCCTTAGCAAGGGGAGGCGCATGTATTGCCGTGAAGTTGCTAGTCCGAAACCCTTAATATGCGAGTCTGGGAACCGGAATTCGGCTTTTTCGGAATTTCAAGATCGTTGTAACCTATGGATTTGTTCGACGCAATAGCCGGCCGCACCAGCATCCGCCGTTTCCAGCCCGCGCCGGTGCCCGACGAGATCATCGACCGGATCCTCGACGCCGGCCGGCTCGCTCCTTCAGCCAACAATATCCAGCCCTGGAGCTTCCTCGTTATCACGGACAAGGCGGTGCTTTCCGCCATGGCTGATGCGGTGCGCGCTGCTGTCGACCGCATGATCCCCCACACGGAAGATGAACGGCAAAAGCAGCGCCTTGCCGCGTACAAGGGCACCTACTACACCTTTTTCGAGACCGCTCCCGCGGTGATCGCCGTGTTCCAGGAGGCATACGATGCGTCGGCGAACCGGTTGCTTGCCCGCATGGGATACTCACCCGATGAGATCCTTCGGCTCCGTCCGAATCCCGGGCTCCAGAGCGTGGCTGCTGCCGTAGAGAACATGCTGCTTGCCTGCCATGCCCTGGGCTACGGCTCCTGCTGGATGACCGGCCCGCTTGTTGCCCAAGAAGACTTCGAAAAGATCCTTGGCTACGGCAAAGAGAAATTCATTGCCGCGCTGCTTCCCGTGGGGCTCCCTGCCGAACATCCGCAGCCCCGCCCGCGCAAATCCCTCTCCGAGATCGCGAAAAAGATCGGTTGATCGGTCGCTGCCCGCCCCTAACCGGCAGGCGGATCCAGAATTGAGACCAATTTTATTTGCCTTGACTGTAAAACAAAGGTCGGGGTACAATTCTCCAGACGTTCACCAAGATATCCGCAGCAAACGTTTCCTCCCTGTCGTGAGGTGCTCCCATGAAAGCCTGCTATTCCCCGCTCCGCGGACTGCTCGTCCTTGGCGCGGTCCTGCTCCTGCTGATCCCGTCCGTCCCGGCATTTGCCTCCGGGGAGGAGTGTGATGAACACGGCAGGTGGACGAAGACCTGGACCGACAGCTTCGGCCAAACGACCTATTCGCTCCAGGCGCCCTGCCATGTGTACATAGGATCTCCCTTTACCGTCACCGTGACCGCGACGGACGCGGTCTATCCGAACACCGATGTGGGCGCAAGCTGGAAGATCAAGGATAACGGCGTGGTTGTCGCCGGCGGAGGCTTCAACTGGATCACGACGGTGAACGGCACGTGGAAGCAGACCATTACGCTGAAATATAAGGGTACGCCGGAGGATCATGTTTTCGAGTTCAGCTTCACCGATCTCGGACAGGGAAGCGGCGCCCACTTCTGGGCAACCAGCATCATCGGTTCCGTTGTCGAGGACCCCTACCCGACAACGAAGATCGGCGTGTATCAATCCGGCTCCTGGTATCTTGATGCGAACGGTTCGGGAGCCTGGGATGATCTGCCCACTGACGTCTGGTACGGATTCGGAATAGGTCTGGACAACGCGCTTCCGGTGACCGGCGACTGGAACGGGGTAGGCACATCGCGCATAGGTGTGTTCGACAGCGGCATCTGGTATCTCGACCTGAACGGGAACGGCGCCTGGGACGGCGAGCTGGCAGACGGCCAGTATGCATTCGGCGTCGGACTTGCGCATGCCCTGCCGGTGACGGGAGACTGGACCGGTGATGGCATGACCAGAATCGGTGTGTATGCCGACGGCATCTGGTATCTCGACCTGAACGGGAACGGCGCCTGGGACGGCGAGCCGGCGGACGGCCTGTATGCATTCGGCGTCGGACTTGCGCATGCACTGCCGGTGACGGGAGACTGGACCGGCGATGGAATAACCAAAATCGGCGTGTATGCTGACGGCATCTGGTATCTCGACCTGAGCGGGAACGGCGCCTGGGACGGAGAGCCGACAGACGGCCTGTACATGTTCGGCGTCGGTCTTTCTCAAGCCGTTCCGGTGACGGGCGACTGGAACGCAGACGGAAAAACGGAGATCGGCGTTTCCGAGAACGGCGCATGGTATCTGGACCTGAACGGTAACGGCCTGTGGGACGGCGAGCCCATAGACGCTGTGCATCCGGCTTTCGGAGCCAATGGCGCTCTTCCCGTGACCGGCAAATGGTGAGTTGTCGCTGAAGGGACCGCTGAAAACGCCCGGAAAGATTCGTTCGAACCGTTCTGATAACGAAGGCAACAATGCAGCCGCTGCGTCAAGCAGCGGCTGGTTTATTTCTAACAGGCCGCTTGCTGTCTTTGCGAGTCTCCGTTTTCACGGGGAAAGACTCCGCGAAGCAAACTCGTAGTTGAGGATTTCAGGCACTACGAGATTGCTTCGTCGCAAGATCGCTCCTCGCAATGACAATTCTGGACTTTTCCAGCAAACTGCTAGTGCTTCTGTCCCTCGGGTCCCTTCCCGTATGCCCGCCTCGCCTCGGAACCGGAGTTATAATTAACATGCTGACGGGAGGCGGAGGCGGGCCTCATTCGCCGCAGTGATTTCGCTGATCTGGGTTTCCATCGAAATGGACAGGAAGGGGCAGAACTATGCGGGCGATCAAAGTATCGAAGCACGGCGATGCGTCGGTCCTTGCTTTTTCATCGGTTGAACCGCAGCCCGTGCCGGGTGACGGTCAGGCCCTGGTCAGGATCCAGGCTGCGGGAGTGAACTTTGTGGATATCTACCACCGCCGCGGCACCTATCCGCTGACGCTGCCATTCATCCCCGGGCTGGAGGCGGCGGGCGTGGTGGAGGCGGTCGGCAGCGGCGTTACCATGGTGCGGTCCGGCGACCGAGTCGCCTATACCGGACATATCGGCAGTTACGCGGAGTTCACGGCTATCGCCGCGGACCGGCTCATCCGGCTGCCCGAGAATATTTCTTTCATCGAGGGCGCGGCGTTTCCGCTCCAGGGGATGACTGCTCATTATCTCATCCATGAGTTTCGCACGCCCAGGCCGGGAGACACGGTGTTGATCCATGCTGCGGCGGGAGGCGTGGGCCTGCTCCTGGTGCAGTGGGCGAAGCGCCTTGGCGCCCGGGTGATCGGGACCGTATCGACGCCGGAAAAAGCTGCTGCAGCTCGAGCCGCGGGCGCGGACCACGTGATCGAATACACTGTCGCGGATTTCGCCGCGGAGACGAAGCGCATTACCGGGGGGCGGGGCGCCGACCTCATCCTGGACGGCGTGGCCAAGGCGACCTTCCCGGGAGACCTGGAGTGCGTGGCCGTGCGCGGCCACATCGTCGTCTTCGGGTCGGCAAGCGGACCCGCCGATCCGATCGTGCCGAACATGCTCGGGCCCAGGTCCTTTTCCCTCTCCGGCGGCAGCCTCGGCAATTTCATCGCTACGCGGGAGGAGCTCGAACTTCGGTCCGGCGCGGTGCTCGCCGCGGTTCGGGAAGGATGGCTCAAACTGCGGGTAGATCAGGTTTTTCCACTCGCCGAGGCTGCGAAGGCGCAGCGCCTGCTCGAGAGCAGGGGATCGATCGGCAAGATCGTGCTGCAGGTGACTGCATGAGCGCTGAACCCCGGAGGTACTAATCCAGAGCCGGAGGAGCTACAAACGTCGCCGAGGGCATATAAGGCAAATCCAGTGATCTCCTTTGAATTTGTTTGTGACTTCTGTGGCTGAATGCAGTACATTGCTCCGGAGTCAATCCCATGATCGCCTATCCCCATATCGACCCCGAGATCGTCCGCATCGGCCCCTTGGCGCTCCGGTGGTACGGGCTCATGTATCTTCTGGGTTTCGGCGCTTCCTATCTGCTCGTGGGAAAGCGCATCTCCGGTTCCGGGGGACGGGTGGGCGGAACGGCCGTGCCCGCGGAATTCCTCTCATCCTTCTATACCTGGCTCATCCTGGGGCTCGTGATCGGCGCGAGGCTCGGCTATGTGCTGTTCTACGACCTCATGGAGTACCTGCGGCACCCCGCCGAGATCTTCGCGGTCTGGCACGGCGGCATGTCTTTTCACGGCGGGCTGATAGGCGCCGTGGCCGCCGGCATTCTCTGCTGCAGGCGCTTTGGCGTCGATCCCTGGCGCATGGCGGACCTGGTGACCGCCACCGCACCGATCGGGCTCGGACTCGGGCGGCTCGGCAACTTCATCAACGGCGAGCTTTTCGGCAGGGTCACCGACGTTCCCTGGGCCATGGTCTTTCCTGCCGGCGGGCCGCTGCCGCGTCATCCTTCCCAGCTCTACGAATTCCTGTTGGAAGGCGTGGCGCTCTTTTCGCTTCTCTGGTTCCTCCGGGACCGCATGGGCAGGCCGGGCCGGTCCACGGCGCTCTTCCTGGTGCTCTACGGCTCTTTCCGCATTTTTGTCGAATTCTTCCGCCAGCCCGATCCGCAACTGGGCTTCATTGCCGGACCCTTCACCATGGGCCAGCTCCTGAGCACGGCCATGATCGCAGCCGGCGTCGTCCTCTTTGTCCTCCGGCGCAACCGCCGCGCGAACCGGCCGGTCTGACATCCTGCGACTTCCCGCAACAGCCGCCATTACCCCGGACGTATAATCAAATCGCCGAGAGAAGATTTGTATCCTCTTCAGTCCGCACCCTGGGGACTCGTTTCAGGTCCGGAAAGAACGGGTGTTATACTTAAATAAGACGTTCCGGCTAAGGAGCCGGGAGCGGGAGGATTCCATGGCAACGAAGAAAGAGACAACCAGGGATTACTGCGACGATGTGTTCGCGGAATTATCGCAGATGCAGAAACGGCTGCTTGCCCTGCCGGGAGAACTGGCCGCTGTCTACGGCGAGAAAAGCGCCCTGTACCTGAAGTTCGAGCGGTACATGAACGAACTGGCCGACCAGCTCGCATGGCGCCTGCAGGTCCTGTCCCATTCCTGCACGCAGAACGGAAAAGGCCGGATCAAGGGCGCTGCGGGCGGCGTGCGGATCGACCAGGCAGATAATTCGGCGAAGCGGGATATTTCACCGGAGTACGCCGGTAAATAGAGACGGTTGCCCTGTCGTGACCGCCTGCCGGCGCCACGACGCAACGCATCCGGGAAATTTCGGAGGGAAGCAGATGAAGATCGCCATTGGTGCTGATCACGGCGGGTACACGCTGAAAACGACGCTCGTCGAACACCTGCGGCTGCTGGGTCACGACGTCGCCGATATGGGCACGGACAGCACGGAGCCCGTCGACTATCCGGACATTGCCCGGAGGGTTGCGGAGCGCCTCGTGCTGGGTCGCGCCGAACGGGGCATCCTGCTCTGCGGCAGCGGCGTGGGCGCCGGCATAGCGGCAAACAAGATTGCAGGCATCCGGGCGGCTGTCTGTCACGATGCTTTTTCCGCGCGGCAGGGCGTGGAGGACGACGACATGAACCTGCTCTGCCTGGGCGCCCGGGTCATCGGCGCGGAACTGGCGAAAGACCTGGCGGATGTTTTTTTGAAGGCGCGCTTCTCCGGCGCGGAGCGGCATGTGCGAAGGTTGAACAAGGTGCGCGCGCTGGAGCACGAGCAGGAATGCGCCGAGGCGTGAGGAAGCGCACCGGCGGCCGGGAGGTGGACGATGGAAGTGGGCTACGTGGGCCTGGGGAAAATGGGCGCGAACATGGTGGAGCGGCTGCTGGAGAAGGGCTACCGCGTGGTGGTCTATGACCGGAACCGGGAGGCTCTTCGCGCCATGGAGCAGAAGGGTGCGACGATTGCGGATTCCCTTTCCGAGCTTGCCTTTGCCATGACCGCGCCGAGCGTCATCTGGGTCATGGTTCCCCATACTGCTGTCGACGATGTTCTCAAGGAGCTCGCGTCCCGTCTCGCTCCCGGCGATACGGTGATCGACGGCGGCAACTCCCCCTACCGGGAGTCCATGCGCCGGGCGAAGGAACTGGCCGCAGCGGGCATCGAGTTCCTCGATGCCGGGGTGAGCGGCGGACCCGCGGGAGCCCGGAACGGGGCATGCATCATGGCGGGAGGGAAGCCCGAGGTCTATGCCCGGTTCGAGCGGCTCTTCAAGGACCTCGCGGTCGAGGGCGGGTATGCGCGCGTGGGCCAGGCGGGCGCAGGCCACTTCGTGAAGATGGTCCACAACGGCATCGAATACGGCATGATGCAGGCGCTGGCCGAGGGATTCGCGGTTCTCAGGGCGTCGCCCTTCGGCCTGGATCTGGCGAAGGTCGCCGATCTCTATGGACACCGCAGCGTGATCGAATCACGGCTTGTTGACTGGCTCCGAAACGCCTACGCTCTTTCGGGACAGGAGCTCGAAGAAGTATCGGGCGTTGTTGCCCAGAGCGGAGAGGGCGCATGGACCGCGGAGACGGCAAAGGAGCTGGGCGTGCCCGTGCCGGTCATCGAGGCTGCGCTCCGGTTCCGCCTGGCTTCGGCGAAGGACCCGGGCTATACGGGCAAGGTGCTCTCGGCGCTCAGGAACCAGTTCGGCGGCCATGACATGAAGAAACAGGAACGGGCGAAGGAGAAGGTAAAGGCATGACCCGGTTTTTGCGCCCGGGGAAAAGGCAGGTGAAACATATGAGACCGCGGGAATTGCGGACGAAAATATTCCTGGACGGCGGGAACCCGTTCGAGACCTGGGACATCATCAGCAGGCTCGGCTTCCTCGACGGCCAGACCACGAACCCCACCTTGATCTCGAAGAATCCCGACGCGGCCGAGCGGCTTCGCCGCGGCGAACGGTTTTCGGGCGACGAGGTCATGGCGTTCTATCGCCATGTGGTGAAGGAAATCTCGGGCCTGATCCCCGAGGGGTCGGTGTCCATCGAGGTGTACGCGGACCGGTCCACGCCGGCGGAGTCCATGCTCGCCCAGGCGCGGGACATGTTCGGCTGGATCCCGAACGGGCACATCAAGTTCCCGGTGAACCGGGAAGGTTTGAAGGCCGCCGCCCGTGCGGTGAAGGAGCGGATGCGCGTGAACATGACGCTTTGTTTCTCCCAGGAGCAGGCTGCGGCGGTATACGCGGCCACCGCGGGTGCGCGGAGAGGCACGGTCTACGTGTCGCCCTTTGTCGGAAGGCTCGACGACCGGGGCGTGAACGGCATGGACCTGATCGGGAACATCCTTACTATGTACGGAGCGGGAGACGGCCACGTGCAGGTGCTGACCGCAAGCGTGAGGAAGCTCGAACATCTGCTGGAAGCGATCAGGCTCGGGTCGGACATCGTCACTGCGCCCTACGAGGTCCTGAAAGCCTGGGCTGACGGCGGCATGGCCATGCCCGGCCCGGATTTCCGTTATCCGGTGGAAAACCTCGCGCCGATCCCCTATCGGGAGATCGATATCAGGCGGCCCTGGGAAACCTACGACATCCGGCACGAGCTGACGGACAAGGGCATGGAACGGTTCTCCGCGGACTGGAACGGCCTGATCACGAAGCGGGCCGCGTGAGGAACATTCTCATCGCGGAGGAGCGAGTAAGACAAAGCATGATAACGTCGCAAAAAGTCGATTATTACCACAGAGACACTGAGGACACGGAGAAAATCCTCGTATTTTCAAACTGCTTTTCTCTGTGAGAGGAGCGCGAAGTCGGACAACGCACGATAACGTCGCGAGAAGTCGATTAATACCACGGAGACACAGAGGGCAGTGCCAGTCCTTCCGATTCAGAGGCTGCGAGATGGACAAAACAAGCGTTGTTGACGAGATGAGGGATTCGGCAGCGGAAAAGACGCCGTCGCCGTCGTACGCTTTCGTGGATTACTGCGCCGTGGAGACGCCGGGTCCGCGGGGGCTTGTCATTTTCGGCGCTTCAGGGGATCTGACGGCGCGGAAGCTGATGCCCTCGCTCTATCGCCTCTTCGCCAAGGGGCTCCTGCCCAATGCCTTCTTCGTGCTCGGCACGAGCAGGTCGGAGATGGACGACGCCGGCTTCCGCGCGAGCATGGCCGATGCGGTCCGGGATGCGGCGCCGGGCGTTTTCGAAGAAGCGCAGTGGTCGCGCTTTGCCGAACGGCTCCATTACACCGCCATGCGTTACGAAGATGACGCGGATTTTCGAAAGGGGCTCCGGGAACGGCTGCAGGAGCTCGAGCGGAAGTTCGACACGCAGGGGAACCGCATTTTCTATCTTGCCGTGCCGCCGCAGGTATTTTCTCCCGTCATCGAGAACCTGGGCGCCTCGGGTCTTTCGCGCGAGGAGCGGGGGTGCAGTCACCTGGTGGTGGAGAAGCCCTTCGGCCGCGATCTGGAATCGGCGCGGGAACTGAACCGGCGCATCCACAGACATTTCCGGGAGAATCAGATCTTCCGGATCGATCATTATCTGGCCAAGGAAACGGTCCAGAACCTGCTCATGTTCCGCTTCGCCAACACCATTTTCGAGCCCCTCTGGAACCAGCGGTATGTGGACCATGTCCAGATCACCGCCGCCGAGACGCTGGGCATCGGCAGCCGCGCGGGTTATTACGAGCAGGCCGGCGTGCTGCGCGACATGTTCCAGAATCACATGCTCCAGCTGCTCTGCCTGACCGCCATGGAGCCGCCGTCGGCCTTCATCGCCGACCGGGTGCGCGATGAGAAGGCCAAGGTCCTGCGGTCGCTGCGCAGGCCCGACCCGGCATCGCTGGAAGGGACGCTGGCGCTCGGCCAGTATGGACGGGGAAGGATCGACGGCGCCGCGGCTGCGGCGTACCGGGAAGAGCCGGGAGTCGCGCCGGATTCCCTGACGCCGACCTATGCAGCCATGACGCTCTTCATCGACAACTGGCGCTGGAACGGCGTTCCCTTCTATCTCCGGTCGGGCAAAGGGCTGGCATCGCGCCGGACCGAGATCGCGGTCCATTTCAAGTCCGTGCCGTTCTCCATGTTCCCGGACAGCGTTGAAGGGCCCATTGCCTCCAACGTGCTGGTGCTCGGCATCCAGCCCGGCGAGGGCATGTCCCTGACCTTCCAGACGAAACAGCCCGGCAGCCGGATCTGCCTGAACCCCGTGGAGATGTCCTTCTCCTATCCCAAGGGCGTGTCGCTCGACGCCTACGAGTGGGTGCTCCTGGACTGCATGCTGGGCGACCACATGCTTTTCATGCGCGAAGACAGCATCGAGCTCGCGTGGTCGATCCTGACCCCGGTGCTCGAAGCGGTGAGCGGGGGCAGGGGACCGCGCCTCTCGGTCTATCCCGCGGGAAGCGAAGGCCCCGCCGAGGCAGGCCGTCTTTTCGGCGCGTCGGGCAGGCGCTGGAGGCCGTTATGACCGGTATGCTCTCCCTCTCCCAGGTAAGGATCTGCGACGATCCTGCGGCTTTGGGCAGGGAGGCTGCAGAGGCGCTCGTTCGCGCCGCAGCCGATGCGACGGGTGCGCGCGGCAGGTTCTCGCTCGTGCTTCCCGGGGGATCGACACCGCGCCCGCTCTTCGAACTTCTGGGCAGGGAGCCGTACCGTTCCCGCGTTCCCTGGACGCGCACGCACCTCTTCTGGTCCGATGAGCGTCTCGTGCCGCCGGACCACGACGAGAGCAACTACGGACTTGCCGTCAGGACCTTTCTTCCCGCCCTGCCGGTGCCTGCCGAGCAGGTACATCGCATCAGGGCGGAGCTGGGCGGGGAGCTTGCGGCGGAAACCTACGAGAAAGAGCTCTGGCAGGCTTTCGGCGGATCGATCCCGGTCTTCGATCTTGTGATCCTGGGCGTGGGGGCGGACGGGCATACGGCATCGCTTTTTCCCGGATCGCCTGCCGTTGAAGAAGGATCGCGGCTTGCGTTCTTCGTGGCGGAGGAGCGCCGGGGCCTGCGCCGCGTCACGCTTACCCTCCCGGTCCTGAACAGCAGCCGGCGCGTGATCTTCCTCGCTTCCGGTTCCCGAAAGGCGAATATCGTCGCGAGCCTTTTCGACCCCTGCGACCATCGACCCCTTCCCCTGAAGATGGTACGGCCGGAAAAGGGGGAGGTGGTGTGGATGATCGACCGGGAAGCCGCTGCCGGGCTTTCTGATACGTAGCCGGGAATGTACGACTTTCTTCGTCCCTGCCTTGAGCAGCCGCCTTTTCACTGAGCTATACTTTGCTTGTGACTCGGGAGCGTGTCCGTCACTGATCGGCGATTCCGATTTCACCGCGAGGCCGGAGAGGACAGAGCCCCCCCTGCGGAGCGCAGTTTCCCTCCTCTGTTTCTCCGTGCCTCGGTGGTGAAAAACGTTTTCATTTTTGAGGAAGGAGATCTCCGATGAACAACGGCAAAGTATCCAGAAGACGGTTTTTGAGGACCGTGGGCACTGCCGCGGCAATGGCCGCCCTGGGCGGACCGGCGATCGAAGCCCTGGCCGCTCCCTATGAGCGGAAACTCGTGAGATTTCCCGAAAAGGGCGAACTCATCCTGCTCACGTCCCGTCCGCCGCAGCTCGAGACGCCGCTGCCCCTGTTCAAGGATCTCGTCACGCCGAACGAAAACGTCTTCGTCCGTTGGCATCTCAGCGACATTCCCACGTCCGTCGATCTGGCCGCGTGGCGCCTGCAGGTGGGTGGAAACACGGAGAAGGAACTACAGCTCTCCATGGACGATCTGAAAAAGTTCGAGAAAGTCACCTTCACCGCAGTGATCCAGTGCGCGGGCAACGGCCGCAGTTTCTTCGCGCCCCGGGTGCCGGGAGGGCAGTGGAAGAACGGGGCCATGGCCAATGTGACCTGGAGCGGCGCCCGGCTCAGGGACGTGCTGAACGCGGCGGGCGTTAAGGCGGGCTCCGTGGATGTCTCGTTCAACGGCCTGGACAAGGGGCCGCTTCCCACGGTACCTGACTTGATCAAGAGCCTGGTCATGGACAAGGCCCTGGAAGAGGATATCATCATCGCCTATGAAATGAACGGAAAGTCCCTGACGTTGCTGAACGGCTTCCCTGCGCGCCTGATCGTTCCGGGCTGGTATGCCACCTACTGGGTCAAGTCGCTCTCCGATATTTCCGTGAATACCAAGGCCTTCGAGGGATTCTGGATGAATCCGGCCTACCGCATTCCCGACACGGAATGCGGCTGCATTCCCCCGGGGTCGAAGCCGGGCCGCACCGTGCCGATCAACCGCATGTCCACGCGGTCGCTCATCATCGCGCCCGGCGAGGGCGAGAAGCTGGCGAGGAACAAGCCGGCGAATATCATGGGTGTCGCTTTCTCGGGCGGCTACGGCATCAAAGATGTGGTCGTTTCAACGGACGGCGGCAGGACCTGGGCGAGGGCTGACCTCGGCAAGGACCTGGGCAAATATTCCTGGATCCAGTTCACCCTGCCCTGGAAGCCGGCGAAGGCGGGGAAATACACGCTCATGGCCAAGGCCACGAACGGCATCGGCGATTCCCAGCCCTTCGAGGGGCTCTGGAACCCGGCGGGCTATCTCTGGAACAAGGTCGAACCGCTGAGCGTAACGGTAAACTAGGAGGATGACATGAAAAAGACCTTCATTGTATCGATCGTCGTTGTCCTCGCCGGCATTGTCCTCACCGGGTTCACGGGGGTTTCCCGCGCCGAAGAGCAGGGAACGGTTCATTCCATTCAACTCCCGATCATGCCCTTCGATCTTGCCGACGGTCCGGGCCGCAACAAGGCGGCGGGATATTGCGCCGTCTGCCACGGCGTCGAGTATATTCCCATGCAGCCGAAACTGAGCAAAGCCCAGTGGAATGCCACGGTCACGAAAATGATCAAGGCCTTCGGCGCGCCGATCCCGCAGGAAGACGCGGACACCATCGTATCCTATCTTGCCACTGCTTACGGAACGGGACAATAACTCGTTCCATCAAGTCCGAGCCGCGGCCCTTTCGAGCCTTCTTCTTCGCCGGCAAACGCAGCAAGGAGGCGGGGCCGCGGTCCCGGTTCTCTTTCGCTTCGCCTGTACCGCTATCGTTTCTTTCTTTTCATCCGTATTCAACGCAGATTTACGCTGATCATTTATGAGTGTGTATGAAAGGGCGTAATATGAGCAAAGGCTCTTTCAGCGAACATCATAATTCTGATCATGCTTTGTCAGCGTTGAATGAATGCTTCTCCTTTCCCCGCTGGCTTCCGCTTGTTACCCCCGTAGGGCATCTTTGTTGTATGGTGCAATGCGCTGTTTCGCAGATTTCGGGAAGAAGGGTAACATCACCTTGGCGTCCATTTTGAGCCGAAAAACAGCGTGTAACTTGGTAACCAGGAATTTTCTGCTTTTTTCAAGAATAAATTGACTTCATGGAATGGTCGTGATAAATCTAAACAAGACAACTACGATACCAACGAGATGATTGAAGTCTAGTGATCCTTGACGCGTTCCCACGGGAGGACCGGTCATGCGATCTGATCGTGAGAACAAATGTAACCGGGTCTCTGGAAGGTAACACCTTTCAGTGTTCCCGGTTTTTTCGTTTTTAGGGCCGGTGTTTCGTTTAAAGCAAGCCGGAAGGAAGGGGTGACGTTAACCGGTTTCCGGCGGATTGGCTCATCGGCCAGGGCATGGCCCTGGCCGAGAGAAAGACTTGAAAACAAAGGAGCAGCAACTTACTGCTACAGGAGGGAATGTATGTTGGATCATCTGATGAAAACGATCATATTCTCATGTATCACTCTGTTCGGCGCACGGGTGCTTCTTCCCGATCTGTTCGACAACATGGACGGGAGGAAACTGCTGGCATTATCCGTCGGGCTCCTGATCATCGTGGGAGCGGGAATCCTGGCATATCGCAGGTTCGTGGAGAACGCGAAGAACCATTCAGCGCATTCCTAAATGCTGCGGATACCGCAGGCATTTCAGGGGGGGAGGAAGGGACATGAACGATTTCATGTCCCTTTTTATTTGTTATTTGTGTTCTCGGTGAGTTTTGATTATTAATGGTATCAAAATAGAAACGACATAAATAGCCGTCATTCCCGAGGCTTTAATCGGGAATCTGGTGTTAAACCATATCCCCGATAAAAACATTCGGGGATGACAGACCAGGAAGAATCCAGATTATTATGAGACCGTTAATAAGTCGCAAAAAGTGCTTAGTACCGCGGAGACGCTGAGGACACGGAGAAAATCCGCGTATTTCCAAAGCGCTTTTCTCCGTGTCTCCGTGCTTCTCTGCGGCAGGTTTTGAATTCTTACGAATCTGTCATCTTTGTGGCCACAAAATAAAAAATCTTAGCCGGTGAGTCCTCCGAGAAAAATCATCATCTCTATCCCGTATCGATCCGCCTGCATTTTTTGCGTTTTCCGATTCCTCCCCGTGAACAAAGCTGATATAATTGAGCAAACATTCGCCGGATTCGTCAGGGTATTCTATGCCGGAAGGAGAGCAAGGGTGAAAATTACGTATTGGGGAGCACGGGGATCCATCCCGGTATCGGGTGCGGAATACGTGAAGTACGGCGGCGATACCACGTGCATCGAGGTGACGAGCAGGGACGGCGATACGATCATCGTCGACGCGGGCACGGGCCTTCGCAAACTCGGCAACAAGGCGCTTGCGTCGGGCAGGAAGCATGTCTCCCTCCTTTTTACCCACGCCCATTGGGACCACTTGATGGGATTTCCCTTCTTCAAGCCCATCTACATGAAAGGAACGAAGATCGATCTCTACGGCTGTCCCTATGCCCAGGAATCGGTCAAGGCGATCCTGTCCAAGACCATGATGGCGCCCTATTTCCCCGTCGAATTCGGCATGATCCAGGCGGAGGTGACGTCGCGCGGGGTCTGCGACAGCGCCTTTGCCATCGGCCCGGTGGAGATCACGCCCATCCAGCTGAACCATCCGAACCAGGGCATCGGTTACCGGTTCATGGAGGACGGCAAGAGCTTTGTGTTCCTGACGGACAACGAGCTGACGTTGCGTCATAACGGGGGCGCTTCCTACGAGGAGTACGTCAAGTTTTCCGAAGGAGCGGACCTGCTGGTCCATGACGCGGAATACACCAAGGAACAGTACCAGCTGACCAAGGGCTGGGGCCATTCCGTGTACACCGATGCCCTGCGTCTGGCGCTCGATGCCAGGGCAAAGCAGTTCGGCCTGTTCCATCACAATCAGGAACGGTCCGACGCGGACCTGGACAAGCTGGTCGACGATTGCAACCGCATTGCGGCGGGAGAGGGCGCTGCGACACGCTGCTTCGGCGTGCAGGCGGGAACGGAAACGGAATTATGACCATATCCCCTATCCTTCCGCGGCTGGTGCAGGCGGTGCTTGCCGGATGGCTCGTGCTTAACGGTGTTCCCGTTTTTGCCGCTGGGCAGCCAGGCGCATCGGAAAAGGAGTTCTGCCGTCTCGATAAGAACAGCGACCGGGAGATCACGTTCGAGGAGTTTTCAGCATGCGAGTTCCACAATCTGGAGCATGTGAAAAACCTGCCTTACAGCGATCCGGAACTGTTTTCGAAAAGCAGCGAGAAGAAGATGACCGAGGATGAGCTGAAAGCCTATCTCTTCAACAAGGCGGACAGGAACAAGGACCGGAAGATCGACCGGAAGGAGTGGGAGGAGTTCTATCGTTCCACGATCGAAATTCCTTAATGCCGTGACGATTTGCGTCAGCATGATCAACCGGTGGCTTGGCGCTGCTCTGCGTTGACGTTCGTCTCACACGATCTTTTCGGCCACAAAATCCTGCTTGCTCCCGTCCCACCGAAAGCCCGTGATCTCCGCGATCCTGCGCCCCTGCACCGATATGACCACCTGCAGCGCGTCCGGGAACTCCGGCTCGCCGAAGACCGTCTGCACGTCCTTGTCCATCTGCGAGAAGTACGCGCCGCAGTCGATGTGGGAGTGGTAGAAGGCGATCACCGCTTCGCCGTTCGACGCTGCGTCGGCGAAGATGCGCTCCATCTCGCCGCGGTCCATGTCATAGGCTTCGCGGCTCGTACGCGGATGCTGCTCCGGATCGCGTGCGTGCAGTTCGTCCTGCCGGTTCCGGCAGCGGTGCACGCGCTGGATCGCGCCCATTCCCGTCACAATGCCGCAGCATTCGCCGGGATAGTCCGCGACCGCATGGTCGCTCATGGCCTGGATCGCATCCTGCGTGAGCATCGAAAAACCTCCCCTCGGGCTCCCCTTTACGAGGAACTCGGAAATAATCAATTCCAATTCTAGCCACAGAGGTCACCGAGGACTCAGAGAAGAAAATGTGTTTTCGGTCATTCCTCAGTTTTCTCTGTGCGCTCTGTGGCAAATCTTGATTTTTCGATTTCATCATAGTATGCAAAAACCGGCCTGCTGTCCATTGCTATTCCACCCTTGAATTCATCTTGACTCTCCGTGCCTGAGGGGGAGATAATCCGGCCATTCGACCGGAAGGAACAGTGGGCGCACGTATGAAGAAAAACGCGGGGAAGAAGGGCAGGCGAGAAGACTGGAAGAAGGAAACGCGGCGCGTTGCCGCCGGCATTCGCAGGCGCGTGCTGGAGCACACGATCAGGAACAACGGCGGTTACCTCTCCCAGGCCTGCTCGTCCGCCGAGATCCTGGCAACGCTCTATGTCCGGGCCATGAACCTCGGCAAGACCGGTACTCCGCTCGTGCCCAAGTCTTTTCCGGGCGTCCCCGGTCCCGATAATCCGAACTACTTCACCGGCGTCGAGTTCAACGGTTCAACCAAGCCGGAGTTCGACCGCTTCTTTCTCTCGCCCGCCCAATATGCCCTCGTGCTCTATGCGACGCTGATCGAGACCGGCCGGATGGCCGAAGAGGCGCTTGGCCAGTTCAATAAGGACGGGAGCTCCGTGGAAATGATCGGCGCGGAGCATTCGCCGGGCATGGAAAGCATGACGGGCTCGCTCGGCCAGGGCATCAGCCAGGCTGCGGGCGTTGCCATGGCGCGGAAACGCAAGGGTGAGTCCGGCCGCGTGTTCCTTTTCATGTCCGACGGCGAGTTCCAGATCGGCCAGACCTGGGAAGCGATCCAGGCCATGGCGTTCCACAAGCTGGACAACGCGATCATCTATGTGGATGTGAACGGATTCCAGTGCGACGGCGCCACGAAGACGGTGATGAACATCGAGCCGCTCGACAAGCGTCTTGTCGCCTTTGGATGCCGCGTCCTCCGGATCAAGGGGCACGATATCGACCGGATCGCCGCAGCGGCAGGCAGGAAGCCCGACGGCAGGCCGGTGGTGGTGCTCTGCGACACCGACGCCTGCCGGGGGATCGCGGTACTGAAAAAGCGCATGCCCAAGATGCACTATGTGCGGTTCGCGAGCGCAGAGGAGCGATCCGCCTATGCGGCGGCACTCAGGAATCTCTGCGCTGCCGAATTGCCCGCTGTGTCGCCGGTGGCGAAACCTGCGACGAAATCATCTGCCGGTCCGGAGATCCTTTCCCGGGTCCATGCGAAAAATCTCGTTGCCTGGGCCGCGGACAAGCCGGAGGTGCTGGTGCTGTCGGCGGACCTCACGAGTTCGACGGAGATCGATCTGTTCCGTTCCGCCTATCCCGACCGGTTCCTGTCCATGGGCATCGCCGAACAGAACATGCTCTCCTGGGCCGGCGGGCTGGCGCGGGAGGGCTTCCTGCCTTTCGTGCACACCTTCGCGGTCTTCATCTACCGCAGGGCCTACGACCAGATCGCCATGTCCGTGGCCTATTCCAACCTCCCGGTCCGGATGATCGGGTTCCTGCCCGGCATCACCACGCCGGGAGGGGCGACGCACCAGGCCATCGAGGACGTGGCGCTCATGCGCGCCCTCCCGAACATGACGGTGCTCGATTGCGGCGACGCGACTGAGGTGGAATCGGTCCTGACGGTGATGGAAACGATCAAGGGGCCGGTCTATGTCCGGATGCTGCGGGGGGAAATTCCCCGGCTCTTTGCCACGCCCATGGAGTTCGGCAAAGCGCGGGTCCTCTCTGCGGGCGATGATGTGACGGTCCTCTCTTCCGGCATCATGACCGAGGAGGCCATGCGCGCAGTACAGGTGCTCCAGAAGCGCGGACTGTCGATCCAGCACATGCATATCTCGACCTTGAAGCCCTTTGCCGATGAATCGGTCATGGCGGCCATCGCCCGGTCCCGCCACGGCGTGATCACCGTGGAGAACCATACGATCATTGGCGGGCTGGGGTCGATCATCGCCGAGCAGATGGCTGAGCGCGGGATGAGCAGGAAGCTCGTGCGCATCGGGCTCCGCGACACCTTTGCTCACGGCGCGAGCAAGAAGTATCTTCTGCGGAAATACGGCATGGACGCCCTGGCCCTGATCGAAGAGACGGAGAACCTGACCGGCAGGAAGCTGGGGATCACGCCCGACGAACTGAAGGAAACCTACATCGCGCCGGTGCACAGCCTGGCAAAAGCGGAGGCGCTGTAACGCGGCATGCTCAGGCAGATCTCGGCAACCATCCTGGTTCTGCACCTCCTGCTCATGATGCTTGTCGCGGCCTCGACCGCAAAGTTCATGCTTCTGAGCGTTGGCATGTCCGTTGCCGCGGCGCTTGCCGTCTACGTTTTTCTGCTTGTCGCATATTTCCGGAAACGAGTTTTCTCCCCTGTTGTTCTTGCCGGCACGATCCTCTATCTCGCGGCATTGCTCCTGATCTACGGCGCGCTGGTCATCGGATCGATCCAGATCGGCAGGGCGGTGAATATCTGGTTCCATTCCGTGGTCTTTCTTCCGGGGATCTTCGGCGCAGCATCGTATCTCCGGTTTCTGCGTGGCGACCGGCGGACGCAGCATGCCGGGGCGTAGCATGCCGAAAAAGGGGGATGAGGTGGGGAGGCATACGAAGACGCTGCAATGGCTGCTCCTGGGCGGAGCGGTCTATTTTCTGGCCATTGCCGCAGTGCACATGCTGAGGATCAAGGTTCCCTTCCTCTTTTTCTATTTCAGCATTCCGTCCTACGGATATCAGGACAGGATCATTTCTTTTCTTGCCTTCGGCTGGTCGGTCTTCCTGTTCACCGCTGCCAAGGATCCGGTCAAAAACAACGATCTGGTCAAGGCGATCCTGGTCGCAGGGGTGGGCGCGCTGTTCGGCCTCCATGTGATCAACACGGTGACGGATTTCCGCGCGCTCTCCCCGGCCGTGCATCCCCGGGTGTTCCGGATCGAGTCGGGCGTCGTCACCCTCTATGTCATCGCGCTGCTCGTCTTCTATTTTTTTTCCCGGAAAGAGGAGTTCCGGAAGTAGGAACGCCATGATCATTCAGACCACCTGCACCCCTGCGTCGCTCTTCTCCGGCGAGCGCTTTGCCGTCACCTATCGGATCTACGGGACCGAGAAGGAGGCGCGCGCCAAGGCCGAGAGCATTTGCATCGAACAGACCGTGGAGTTCCCTGCAGAGTGCGTGGGGCAGGGAACGATCCGCGACCATGTTTTCGGCAGGATCGAATCTTTCGAGCGGCGGGACGTTGAAAGCTTTCGCGCGGTAATCATCTATGCCGTGGAGATTGCGGCAGGGGAGCTGACGCAGCTTTTGAACGTCATCTTCGGGAACACGAGCATCAAGCCCGGCATCCGCGTCGAGCGCCTGGATCTCTCGCCGTCCATTCTGTCCCAATACAAAGGCCCGCGTTTCGGCAGGGCGGGGCTGCGCGAGCTGCTCCGCATTCCGAAGCGGCCGCTGCTCTGCACGGCGATCAAGCCCATGGGCCTTTCCTGCGATGAGCTTGCGGACATGGCATACCGGTTTGCTTTAGGCGGCATGGACATGATCAAGGACGACCACGGACTGACGGACCAGAGCTGCTCGCCTTTTGCAGAGCGGATCGCCAGATGCTCCGAGGCGGTGAGGAAGGCGAACCGGGAAACAGGCGGGAGGACGGTTTTCGTGGCCAATGTCACGGCTCCTGCGGCGAAGATTGCGGAGCGGGCACGGATCGCGAAGGGAGCCGGCGCCGGAGGCATCATGATCGCTCCGGGGCTCACGGGATTCGACATCATGCGCGAGCTGGCGGAGGACGATTCACTGGCGCTTCCCATTCTGACCCATCCGGCGCTCCAGGGGAGCTTCGTGACCGGTCCGGGCGGCATTGCTCACGGCGTGATCTTCGGCCAGCTTGCGCGGCTCGCCGGCGCGGACGCCACCATCTTTCCGAACTTCGGCGGACGGTTCTCCTTCTCCCGCGAAGAATGCCGCGAGATCGTTGCGGGCACGGCGGAGCCGATGGGGCATCTCCGGACGATTTTCCCCGCGCCCGGCGGAGGCATGAGCCTTTCCCGCGTGCCCGAGATGATGGAAACCTACGGCAAGGACCTCATCTTTCTGATCGGCGGCGGCCTGTTCCAGCACGGCCCGGACCTGGTGGAGAACTGCCGGCACTTCCGGAAGATGGCGGAAAACATGGAGTAAACGGGACACGATGGAAAAAAACGACAAGCGTACGAATCAGCGCGAACACGACGAACACCCGCTCTACAAGGCCCTGCAGCAGCTGGCCGTCGATCTCAAGACGCTCTTCTCCCTGGCCACGGAAAAGGATGAACGATCGTGGAACGAGTATATTGCCATGGCCCGGAAGGAGATCGAGTCGGTTCACGCGGGAGCCTCTCCCGCAGGCGAGAAGGAGCGTCTGTACCGGGCGCTGGTGCTGGAGGTGTACGATCACCTGACGCTCCTGATCCACACCCTCAAGTCGAACCAGGAAGAATACCGGAAACTGGCGACGAGGGATCTCCTGACGGGCGTGTACAACCGGAACTATTTCAACGAGGTGATCGTGCGGGACATCGAGCGGGCCAAGCGTCACGGCGAGCAGCTCTCCTTTATCCTGCTCGATGTGAACGGGTTCAAGCTCATCAACGACACCTACGGACATCTCTACGGGGACGGCGTGCTGCGCGCCTGCGCCGACATCCTCCGGAAATCGGTGCGCAAGGCGGATTTCCTCTGCCGGTACGGCGGCGACGAGTTCGTGATCGTCACGTCGCGCACGACCTGCGAGGAGAACGCGCCGCTCTTCAAGCGGATCGAGAGGAACCTCGATGAATGGAACCGGCAGTACGAGGCCCTCGATTTCCGGCTCTCCTTCAGCCTGGGGTGCGCGGTCTGGTCGAAGGGAAAGGATGTGCTGGATGTGCTGCACGAGGCGGACCAGGCCATGTACGAGGACAAGAAACGGCGAAAGGGGCGTTGATTCCTTATCGCTCTTCGCAATGACCATCTTGAACTTTTCCGCAACCTGCCAGAGGAATGCGCCCGCCGCGAACGAAAGGTAACAACATCCGCAACTCACCATTCAAAATTGGGGTTGACACACTTTTCCCGTCTGGATTATCATAACGCAACACCTTCGCGAAAACATCACGGTTCCACCATCTGATAAGTACAGCGGACGGGAGGCCAATGCAGCATCCCTTTGCTTTCCTGGGAACCGTGTCGCTCCTGCTCGGACTGGCTGCGGGATTTATCATGCACCGGTCGGATTTCTGCATCGCCGGCATGTTCCGAGATCTCTTCCTCCTGCGCAGGACCGTCATGCTCCGTTCGTTCCTCCTCCTCGTCATCGCCACCATGGTGCTCTTCGAGGCTGCCCGGCTTCTCGGGCTGCTCTCCGTCTATCCCTTCCCGCTCCTCTATGCGCCCAGCGCGGCGAACATTGTCGGCGGATTCGTCTTCGGCATCGGCATGGTGCTTGCGGGCGGATGCGTCGTGGGGACGCTGTACAAGATGGGCGCGGGCAGCGCGCTCAGCATGACCGCCTTCGGCGGCATGATCGTGGGCAGCGGCCTGTATGCCGAATTTCACCCTGCCTGGGCGGCGTTCCTCAAGAAGACGACATTCTTCCCGGGCAAGGTCACGATAGGCCAGATCCTGGGAATCGATCCGCTCTTCACCGTGCTTGCGGTCGCGGTCCCGTCGGCAGCGATCCTTCTGTCGTGGTATCGCCGGGATGCATTCAAGCGTACGGCCTTCGCCTCGGGGTATCTGCAGCCTGCCCGTGCAGCGCTCCTGCTCGCCGCAATCAGCGCCGTGTCCTACCTCCTCGTCGGCATGCCCCTGGGCGTCACGTCCACGTTCACGAAAATCGCCGGCTGGGCGGAGCGCGTGGCGCTGCCGGAGCATTACCGGAGCCTGACGCTGTACGCGGCGGTTCCTCTCAATTTCGTTCACCGGCTTGCCGGAACTGCGCCGCTCACCGGCGGTCCCGGTCCGGTCTATGACGCCCTGGCAGCGATCCAGGTTCCCCTGATCATCGGCATCGTGGCGGGAAGCGCTCTCTCCGCGGCTCTGCTCGGCGAACTGCGGTTTTCCTGCCGTGTGCCCGCAAGGCAGTACGCGCTCGCTGCCGGAGGGGGGCTTCTTGTCGGCCTGGCTTCCCGCATGGCGCCGACCTGCAATGTGTGGCACCTGATGGGCGGGCTTCCGCTGCTCGCGGCGTCGAGCATCCTTTTTCTGTGCGGCATGCTCGGCGGCGCGTGGCTGGGCGGCATGCTGCTGGTCCGGTTTCTGGGCAGCGGAATTGCGTCGGTCGCCGGCCGGATGTGCATGCCGGACAGAGGCGCCGCATGAGTTGCGCGGCACGTTCGAGAACATCCTTCGGGCAATGATGCGACGGTGACCGGGGCCTGCTCGACACCGGGGAGAGTGCATTCATGGAAACGATCGAGATCGATATTCGCGGCCAGCTTTGCCCTGCAACGCTCCTCGTTGCGCTGAAGGAGATCAATGCACGCGGAGCGCAGCTGCGCGCGGGAGCGGTCAAGCTCCGCTTCCTCATCGACAACCGCGATGCGACAGGCACGATTCCCGAGTCTGCAGCCAATATGGGCTATGGCGTGGCCGTGGACCGGCAGGAAGGCTGGTATCGCGTCGAGGTCTTTGGCCGGCAGTAAGCGAGAAGCCGGAGGGACGGAAGAACCGGTGATCCATGCAACCCTCTGAACAGCAGAACGAAGATCTTCTCCGGGAGATCGGTGATCTCAGGCGCAAGCATGCGGCAGCGATGCAGTATGTTCGGCGCAAGATCGACCAACTCCTGACCGTGATGGGCACGTCCCCCCTGCGGCCCGAGGAGCTCGATGACAACACCCTGATCGAGCTCGATCCCATCGGCATCATCAGCGACTCCTTCGTCCAGGTCCTCCGCCACCTCAAGGAAACCAACGAGCAGCTGAAGGTCGCTCACGACGAGATCACGGCAATCTTTGATTCCGCGGGCATGGGGATCCTGGTCGTTGACCGGGATCTGCGTGTGCTTGCATCGAACCGGAAGATCCGCGAGCAGTTTACCGTCAACACGCCGCCCCGGGAAGACGTTACCTGCCGGGAACTGATCTGCAAAAAGGGGACGGATCAGGACTGCCCCGCCCTGAAGGCCATCGCGAGCGGCGCCGGAGAACGGTGCGAGATGGACCTGGAGAACCGTCATTTCGATGTGGTGGCGACGCCGATCCGCGGCAAGGACGGCGGCATCACCCAGGTCGTGCTGGTTTACATGGATCTGACCGACCGGATCCGCGCCCAAGAGGAGCTGCGCAGGAGCGAGGAACGCTACCGCGACCTCTTCGAGAATTCCACGGACCTGATCCAGATCGTGGGCGGCGACGGTTCGATCGTCTATGTCAACCAAGCATGGCGCGATGCGCTCGGCTACAGCGCCGATGAGATCGCCGGCAAGTCGATCTTCGATATCATTCATCCGGACTGCAAGGATTGCGGCCCCGAATTCAAGAGTGTGGTCTGCGGCCACAAGGGAGGACGGTTCGAGACCCAGTTCATCACCAGGGCCAGGGAACCGATCGTGGTGGAGGGCAACGTGAGCCCCATCTTCGACGGCGGCGTATTTGCCGGCACCCGCGGGATCTTCCGCGACATCACGATGCGCAAGCGGGCGGAGAACGAGGTCGCCGCCGAACGGGAACAGCTCGCCGTGACGCTTCGGAGCATCGGCGACGGCGTGATCACCACCGACATCCACGGCAGGGTGGTGTTGATCAACAAGGTGGCCGAACGGCTGACGGGCTGGCGGCAGGAGGATGCCCGGGGCCGGATGATCCACGAGCTCTTCCCGCTCAAGCACGAGAAGACCGGTCTCGACCACCTCTGCCCCGTGGACCGGGTCCTCCAGACGGGAGTGGCCTGCGAGCTCGACGGGAACGCCGTCCTCACGGCGCGAGACGGGAAACAGCACCTGATCACGGACAGCGTAGCCCCCATCCTGAACCGGGAGAGCGCGGTGATCGGTTCGGTGCTGGTCTTCCGGGACATTACGGAGCGCAAGAAACTCGAGGATCGCCTGATCAAATCGGAGAAGATCGAGTCCTTGGGCGTGCTTGCCGGGGGGATTGCCCACGACTTCAACAACCTCCTGAACTCGATCATCGCCAATGTGGATATCGGGCTGCGGTTTGCCAATCCCGACAGCGAGGTGCAGAAGAGCCTGGCGCGCGCCCAGAAGGCTTCGATGAAAGCGAAGGACCTCACCCAGCAGCTTCTCACCTTCTCGAAGGGCGGGGCTCCCGTCAAGAAGCTGGCGGCCATCGCCGACCTGATCCGCGACACCGCTGATTTCGGCACGCGGGGCACCACCGTGCGCTGCGAATACGACCTGCCGGCGGACCTGTGGAATGCCGAGGTGGATGAGGGGCAGATCAGCCAGGTGATCCAGAACCTGGTCATCAACGCCGTCGAGGCGATGCCGCAGGGCGGGACGATCCAGATCTCGGCGCGGAACCGGGAGATCGACCGCATGACCTCGCCGGTGCTCGCCGAAGGCCGCTATGTGGCGATTACGGTGCACGACCACGGGCAGGGCATTCCCCGCGAGAACCTGAACCGGATCTTCGAGCCCTACTTCACCACCAAGGCTGCGGGCAGCGGGCTCGGCCTCGCCACGACCTATTCGATCATCAAGCAGCACGGCGGCCTGATCGATGTCGAATCGGCAGAAGGCGCGGGCACGAAGTTCTATGTCTATCTCCCCGCATCGTTGTCCGCCGTGACGCCGGCCGCTCCATCTGCCGCTTCCGTCCCCCGAAAGGAGACGAGCGGCAGGATCCTGGTCATGGACGACGATGAACTCGTCCGCGAGACCGCAGGCGTGCTTCTGGGCATGCTGGGATACGAGGCGGATTTCGCCGCGGACGGGGACACGGCGCTGGACATGTACCGACGGGCAATGCAGTCCGGCGCTCCCTATAACGCGGTCATCATGGACCTGACGATCCCGGGCGGCAAGGGAGGCAGGACGACGATCGGGCACCTTCTCGAGATCGATCCCGCGGCCCGGGCGATCGTCTCGAGCGGGTATTCCACCGATGCGGTCATGGCGAACTATGCACAGTACGGCTTCGTCGGGATCGTGGTAAAGCCCTATACGATCGACGACCTGGGACGAGAGTTGCAGCGCGTTCTGGGCGGAAAATAAGGACGGACTTTTTACGAATCCCGCGTCCACAGCGTTCAGCACACCGCCCCGCGATCAAAGCACAGGCATATTCTTCCACGCTCCGCCAATCTCTCCGTGACGTAAACTCCCGCAGTGCCACCGCGAAGGAGGCTCACGGGCCGATCTCTGTCAGCTCCGTTCCTCCTTCACGGCGTGTCCCGCTGAACGACCGTCGGAACGGGCCTTGCGGGAAATGACGACCTCTTGCGGCCTTTACGCATGCCCTCCTGCATGCACGACGCACTCGTCCTCGATGCGGAGGCCGGGCGCCAGCGACTCATGGGCAATGCCGCTGCGGATCGATATGCCGATCCAGGCCAGGGCGATTCCCAGGATCACGCCGCCGACTACCCCCGCAACGGGAGGAAGGGGCGGTGCAAAGGCAAGCAACGGCGCTCCGATGATGAAAAGCAGGCCGTTCACGAAGGTCACAGTGCTCGATGAGATAAGATAGATCCCGAGCAGCAGGAATCCCACCGCCAGGATCACCATCGACAACATGGCCAGGACGCCGAAGGAACCGGCCATGAGCGGCCCGCTCATCGCCAGGAGGGATGTGTAGGCCGGATCACTGGACAGGACCGGCACAATCGCCGCCTCCACGAAGAGCAGCATTCCTGCGCTCAGGATGCTCCCCAGGATCGTGAGAACGAAGGCAAGGTGACCGAACGCCGATATTCTGGAACTCATCGCCCGGTACAGAACGATAAGTCCGGCGGTCCCGATCACCGCGCCGATTCCCAGAAGCAGGTTCACCGGCACCCAGGGGGCGCGCAACGCGAATCCGGGTTGCGTCATATCGGGACGGAAGAGGACCGGCAGTCCGGTCAACAATCCCGCCAGGACGAGCAACCCGCTGCTCCATCTTGTCAATCTGCCTGACATATCTGAATCACCTCTTTCTCTCAACGGATAGATCAGTCTGATGCTTCTAAGAAATGCTAATCCCGGGGATTCAGACTGTCAATGCCCGGGGAGATGCAGGGAATCTCACCGGGAAGGATTCTGCGGGTCCTGCCCGTTTCCTGGTATACTATGCTCGTGCCGGGCGACAGACGCCTCGGCGGGACGCGGCAAAGGCCGAAGAAAGCGTGACGCCATGGGAATCTCCGTTCGCATCTTCTCCGATTACATCTGACCCTTCTGCTACATCGGCGAAGGCATCGTCGAAAAGCTTCGGCAGGAGTTCGATCTCGACGTTCTCTGGACAGGGATCGAGATCCATCCCGAAACGCCGGCCGGCGGCAGGCCGCTGATCGACCTGTTCCGGCAGGAGGACATCTCGAGAATGGCGGAGCATCTGCGGGCAATGGGCGCTCCCTACGGCATCACCTTCGCGGACTTCGATCGGTTATCGTCGAGCAGGCAGGCGCTCCTTGCTGCGGAGTTTGCGCGGGATCAAGGCAGGTTCGCGGAATTCCATGCCGCTGTCTTTGCCGCCTATTTTTCGCAGGGCGTCGATATCGGCAGTCTCGATGCGCTGGCGGACATCGCGCAAGAAACGGGGGTCGATCCGCAGGGCCTTGCTGTGGCCGTTCGCGGGGGGATCTACGCGGAACGCCTCGCGAAGGCACAAGAAGAGGCGGCCCGGCTCGGCGTGACCGGCGTTCCGACCTTCTTCATCGGTCAGCAACGGATCGTGGGAGCGCAGCCGATCGAGGTATTTCGCAAAGCCCTCCGGAAAGGTTCTTGACGAAAGTGCAGGGAAGGGAGCGTTCTCAGGCGGAATCCTCGTCTTCGTCGGAGAGCAGGGGATCCTGACCGGCGACGGAGGCGCCTTTGCCGATCACGACGATGCCGCCGGGACTCACGGCAAAGCGCTTCCGGTCCTCCGCGAGGTCGTAACCGATCACGGTGCGCGGCGGGATGACCACGTCCTTGTCGATGATCGCCCTCCGGATGCGGCAATGCCTGCCGATTTCCACGTTCTCCATGAGGATCGATTCGCGCACGTCGCTGTAGGAATTGATGCGCACATTGAGCGAGAGCACGGAATTCTGCACGCGGCCGCCGGACACGATGCAGCCGTGGGCAACGATGGAGTCGAGCGCGATGCCGAGCCTTCCGCCCTTCTCCTCCTGGGCGAAGACGAACTTGGCTGGCGGGCTCTGCGCCTGGTGCGTGCGAATCGGCCACTGGTTGTCATAGAGGTTCAACAGCGGATCGACGGCCACGAGGTCCATGTTCGCTTCCCAGTAGGCGTCGATGGTCCCCGCGTCGCGCCAGTATTTCGCCGCCTTCCGGTTCTCATCGATGAAATTGTAGGCGTAGACGCGCGAAGACCGCATCATCTCCGGGATGATGTTCTTCCCGAAGTCATGGGACGTATCCCGCAAGGCATCTGAGTGCAGATGCTCGATGATCTTCTTCGTATTGAAGAGGTAGACGCCCATGGAGGCGAAGGCGAATTCGGGCCTGCCGGGAAGAGGACGGGGGGACGAGGGCTTCTCCTCGAAGCCGACGATGCGGGCATTTCGGTCCACTTCGATGACGCCGAAGGCGGTGGCCTGCTGCCGGGGCACCTCGATAGCCGCCACCGTGGCATCGGCCCCCTTTTCCTTGTGGAACCGGAACATCTCGGCGTAATCCATCTTGTAGATGTGGTCGCCCGCAAGGATGAGCAGGTAGTCCGGCGCGTCCTTCTCGATCATGTAAATGTTCTGGTAGATCGCGTCGGCCGTGCCCTGGTACCATTTGTCTCCCACGCGCTGCTGCGGCGGCACGGAGATGATGAACTCCGAGAGCTCGCCGGAGAAGACGTTCCAGCCGAGCCGGAGGTGCTTGTCGAGGGAGAGCGATTTGTACTGCGTGAGGACCGCGATCTTGCGGATGCCGGAATTGATGCAGTTGGAAAGCGTGAAGTCGATGATGCGGTAGATGCCGCCGAAGGGGACGGCCGGCTTGGCGCGGTGCAGGGTGAGCGGATGGAGACGCTCGCCCTTGCCGCCGGCAAGGATCATGGCGAGGATGCTCATGCGTTTACGGGAGTTCAATGAAACCGGGCAAGATGTCGGATTGCCGGAACAGCAGGGATACGTGAAGAACCGGGAACAAACAGAAAAAGGCGTTGCCAGCGAACCGATTGGTTAACTTTCCGTTGAGCCTTGGTGCCCGCGGGGAAACCTCTTTCTTAAGAGAAAGTGACTCACTTCGGTGGTTTTGATCATCAAAACCGTTGAAGCCTGGTACGTGCACCCGCGGTCATGGCGGCTTCGGGGCATTTGGCTCTTACGGGTCGGACGGACCCTGGTGCTGCCTACTGCATTGTTGCTCTACCGGTGCGGGAACGCGCAACTGGCATTCCGCTTTCCGGTTTCGGCATCCGTCCGTCCGTTGCCTGAGTCCCCTGGATAACGGGTCAACATCTGGACACCTATTGGTGTGGGTTCGGCAACGCCTTTTTACGACCGGTTCTGTCAAAGACCCCTGCATCCTGTTGCTTTCTAGTATTAGTATAACACAATCTGTCAAGTGCGCCAGGGGGTCAGATTTCTCTTGACCGACCGCCGGGCGAACGTTTAGATTTTTGGACTCCCGTAACGCCTGAAGGCCATGACGATCTTCCCTGACAAAGAAACCTTTCTGTCCGCCGCGCGCGAGGGGCGCATCATCCCTCTTGCCGCCGAACTCGATGCAGCGGCGGTGAAGCCCCTGGGAGCGCTGCGCGCGCTGCGGCCGCGGGGATATCCCGTGCTGCTCGAAAGCGTCCGCAGGAACGAACGGATCGGGCGGTATTCCTTCGTTGCCGCCGACCCCTATCTGGCGTTCCGGTCACGGGGGGACGCGATCGAGCTTCACTGGATGACCGCGCCGGAGGGCAAGTTCGGCAAGCGCGCGTCGCTCAGGCGCGAACCGCTGCGAAAGCTCCGGGAACTCATGGCAAACTACCGGACGGAGCGCGTTCCGGGACTTCCTCCCTTCACCGGCGGCGCCGTCGGGTTCTTCTCCTACGACTTCGTCCATCGAATCGAGCGACGCCTGCCGCGCGCCGCTGCCGACGACCTCGGCCTGCCGGAGACCTCCTTCCTCTTTGTCGATCTCATTGCCGCCTTCGACCACCTTGCGGAGAAGGCTTGGGTGATCGTGAACCCCGGCGCCCGGGAGCAGGAAATGGGTTTTCGCAGACCCGACCCCGATCAGTGGCCCCGGCTGTACGACGAGGCGGCCGCGCGCCTTGCCGGGGCGCACCGCCTGCTTTCCTCCGCCGGGAGCGGCGAGGAACCGCTGCAGCCCGGCCGGGGAGGGCGCGCCTTCGCCCCGGCCCTGACGAAAGAGCGCTTCCTGTCCATGGTGAGCAGGTGCAAGGACTACATCGCCGCGGGTGACATCTATCAGGCCAATCTCTCGCAGCGTTTCTCCTGCGACCTGGGCGGCCGCGATCCCCTGGACCTCTATGCGGCTTTGCGGAGCGTCAACCCTTCTCCCTTTGCCGCCTATGCCGAGTTCGGCGACCTGACCGTGGTGAGCTCCTCTCCGGAACGGCTCGTGAGGCTCCGGGGCCGGAAAGCGGATACGCGGCCCATTGCCGGCACGCGCCGGCGCGGCCGGGACTTCGACGAGACGCGGGCGCTGTCCGCCGAACTTCTGACGAACGAGAAGGAACGGGCGGAGCATATCATGCTGCTCGATCTGGAGCGGAACGACCTGGGCAAAGTGTGCGATTACGGCAGCGTCACGGTGGACGAGCTCATGGTCGTGGAGGACTATTCCCACGTGATCCATATCGTTTCAAATGTGCAGGGGGAGCTGGCCCGGGGACGCGACGGGTTCGACCTCATTCGCGCGGTCTTCCCGGGCGGCACGATCACCGGCGTGCCCAAGGTGCGGTGCATGGAGATCATCGACGAACTGGAACCCGTGGCACGGGGATTGTACACCGGTTCGCTGGGCTACCTTGCCAATACGGGCGACCTGGACCTGAATATCATCATCCGCACGTTTGTGGTGAAGAACGGCATCGCCTACGCACAGGTCGGCGCCGGGATCGTCGCCGATTCGGACCCGGAACGGGAATACCAGGAAACGCTCCAGAAGGCGGAAGCACTCCGGAAGGCGCTGGAACAGATATGATTGCCGTTCCCATACCTGAGACGCGAGGTCATTGACATTCCACAGAAAATTCGCTAAAATCGCCGCAGTGAAAATGGCGATCTTCATCGGGCTTTTCGTACTTACCGCCTCCGTCGCATTCGCGATCAAGGCCAACGACCCTGCTCCCTCCTTTGCGCTTCGTGATTCCCACGACGCGAATTTCTATCTTAGCGATTATGTCGGACCGAAAAAAAAGAAACCCTGTAAAGGCGTCATTCTTAATTTCTTTGCGTCTTACTGCAAACCCTGCAGAAATGAACTACCCGTCCTGAACCGACTGACGGAAGAATTCGAGCGGAAGGGCATCGTTATTGTCCTTATCGGCTTCAACGAAGATTTCGACCGAATCGGGGAACTACTCGGCGAACTCAAAGTTGACCGTCCCGTTATTCTTTCTGACAGATATGGAAAAGTAGGCGCAAAATACGGCGTGCGGTCGCTTCCCCTGTCGGTTTTTGTGGATGCGGACGGCATCGTCCGGAGTGTTCTTTTCGGCGAGTCGCCGGATATTGAGAAGGAATTCAGAACGAAGGCAGAGCAGCTGATGCGCCGGAAGTGAACTGTCACCATGAGGGGAGCTGTATGCTGAATAGCCGCAAACCGATTCTATCACGGGAAATACTTACGCCCACGCTGCTCGGACTAGTGTTGTTGCTCCTGTTCGATATGTCGGCCTGTTTTGTCTTTGCAGAGATCACGCGCGCGCAACCAAAACGAGTGGAAAATTACATTGCCGTCTTCGACATCGAGGTCGTCGGCAAGGTCGACAAGGATATTTCACGACCCCTCTCAGACAGCATCCGTCGCGAGATCATCCGATCCGGTAGATATGAGGTCATCGACCGAAGCAATATGGATAAGATCCTGAACGAACAGGCTTTCCAGATGACCGGCTGCACACAAAAGGACTGTGCCGTCGAAGCCGGCCAGATGCTTGGTGTGGGAAAAATCGTCATCGGGACGATCAGCAAGGTCGGTCAGACCTATTATCTGTCGTTATCAATGGTAAATGTCGAGTCAGGAAAGACCGAAAACGTTGAAGAGGATACGTGCAGATGCGAACTGGATGATCTCATTATGTCAAGCAAAAGGGTAGCCGCTAGACTTCTTGGCAGCTCAGGTGTAAACGGGGTCGGAAGCATCGGGAAATCAGATTCTTTAAATACAACAGGTAGAGTTGTAGAGACGAGTAATGATCGGTTCGATGTCTATAGTAAGACGATATTTGATAAAAAGATTAACATCGTTTGGACAAAAAGTGCCAATGTTGCTTCAAAAAGCCTGACGCGTATTGAAGCGGAGCAATATGTTGATGCTTTAAATGAGAAACATTTTGCTGGTGCAAATAATTGGCGGTTTCCCACTGCGGATGAGATTGAAAGCCTCGTCGTTTATGCAAAGCAAAAAGGCTTGTTTTCGTACACCTACACTGAAGAAGCCGAAACATCAAAGAAAGCAATCGGAGAGTTTTACGCGAAATTTGGGATAACGGATCTTGTGATGGATGTGTACTGGTTATCCGCGGGCTGTGGAATTGATATTAGAGGTAAATTTTGCTATGTTTGGGATGCTGGGAAGAAAAACGACTATATCTATTACGAACGCAGCGGTAATAAGTGTTACCTTTGGCTGGTCCATGATGTGGATTAGATAATTTGAAAGTGCCAGTGTGTTGAAGAATATCAAGCAGTGTTTCAACCCCTCCAGCATTGCTAGGGAGGGGTTTTTTATTGTGATTTCAAATGTTTTGTGGTTGAAATGTTCCTTGTCTTGCGCTATAGTAAGTAGCTATATGCGCGACCGAAAGGAGCTTTCCCCATGTTCCTGGTAGAGCTTGTCATGCAGGGAGTCCGGGGTTTTCAGCAGGTGACGCGCCTTCGGTTCCAGGGCGGGTTCAATTTCATCGCCGCCGGCAGCGAGTCGGGCAAGACGACGACTGTCGACACGGCGGTGCAGCTCCTGTTCCCGAGGAACGAACCTGCGAAACTGGAAGCCTTTCATTCCCGGCTCTCGCCCGATGCGTCGCGGGGCGCCCTGGTGGTCTACTCCGACGACGGTTCCTATTACCAGGTGATCCAGGATT
>JAKAHZ010000072.1 GCA_021814615.1 Nitrospirota bacterium
GCGGAGATCGAGGGCGAGATGGGCGACGCGCACATGGGCCTGCAGGCGAGGCTCATGAGCCAGGCCCTCCGCAAGCTGACCGGCGCCATCAGCAAGTCCTCGACCATCCTGATCTTCATCAACCAGATCCGCATGAAGATCGGCGTCATGTTCGGCAATCCCGAGACGACCACGGGCGGCAACGCGCTCAAATTCTACGCCTCCGTGCGGCTCGATATCCGCAGGATCTCGGCCATCAAGGAAGGCGAGGAAGTGACCGGCGGCCGGGTGAAGGTGAAGGTGGTGAAGAACAAGATCGCGCCGCCCTTCCGCGCGGCGGAGTTCGACATCATGTTCAACGAGGGCGTGTCCAAGCTGGGCGAGATCATCGACATCGGCGTGGAGAAGAACATCATCGAGAAAAGCGGCGCCTGGTTCTCCTACGGCGGCACGCGCATCGGCCAGGGACGGGAGAACGTGAAGCAGTTCCTGCACGACCACCAGGACATGGCCTCCGAGATCGAGGCCAAGGTGCGCGTTGCCTGCGGCATCAAGGCCGGCGATGCCCCGGCGTCACCCGATGCGAAGGAAGAGGAAAAAGAGGCGGCAGCCGAGAAGCAGGCCGAGAAACCTGCGCGGGCTGCCCGGGCGAAGTAGGCGGCCCGATCCCGGCGGCGCGAGCCGGTGCATTTTTCCCTTGGCTCCGGGCGATATTCCTATATAATGGAAGAGATATCGCAAGGAGGGTTTCAGCATGGCATTAAATGATCTGCTCAAAGTGACTTTCGAACGGAAGGCCTCGGACCTGCACATCAAGGTGGGCGTCCCGCCGGTCCTGCGCATCGACGGCCGGCTCACGCCGCTGGAAAACGAGAAGCGTCTCGCTTCGGACGACACCGTGGCCATGGCGTCGAGCATCATGAACCCGCACCAGAAGGCCAAGTTCAACGAGAAGAACGAGCTCGACATGGCCTACGCCGTGCCCGGTCTGGGCCGGTTCCGCGTGAATGTGTTCAAGCAGCGCGGCAGCGTGGGCATGGTCTTCCGCATGATCCCCACCAAGATCCTGAACTTCGAGGAACTCCTGCTCCCGCCGGTGCTGACCAAGATCGCCCAGGAGCAGCGCGGCCTCGTCCTGGTCACGGGAACCACGGGATCCGGCAAGTCGACGACCCTGGCGGCCATGATCGACTACATCAACACCTCCCGCACGGCCAACATCGTCACCATCGAGGACCCCATCGAATTCCTGCACCGCGACAAGAAGAGCATCGTGAACCAGCGCGAGATCGGCGCCGATACGTTCGGGTTCGGCGACGCGCTCCGCAGCGCCCTGCGCCAGGACCCGGACGTGATCCTCGTCGGTGAAATGCGCGACTTCGAGACGATCTCCACGGCGCTGACCGCGGCGGAGACGGGCCACCTCGTGCTCTCCACCCTCCATACCCTGGACACGACCGAGACGATCAACCGCATCATTACCGTGTTCCCGCCCTACCAGCAGAAACAGGTGCGTATGCAGCTGGCGTCGGTCATCAAGGGCATCGTGTCCCAGCGCCTCGTCGCGCGCGCCGACGGCAAGGGCCGTGTGGCCGCGGTGGAAGTGATGCTCGGCACGCTCTCGATCCGCGAGGCGATCATCGACGACCAGAAAACGCGCATGATCCCGGGCATCATTTCGAGCGGCATGGTCCACTACGGCATGCAGACCTTCGACCAGTCCCTGCTCAACCTGTACAAGAGCGGCCTGATTACCTATGAGGAAGCGTTGATGACCGCAAGCAACCCCGATGACTTCGCGCTCAAGGTCAAGGGCATCCAGTCCACCAGCGACCTTGCCATGGAAGAGGACGACAAGCGCAAGGCCGGCCCTGGCGGCGTGATCAGGGGCACCATCGGCGGCGCCGGTGCGGCGAAGCCGGCTGCACCCGGTGCGAAGCCGGCCGCGCCTGCGCCGAAGCCTGCGGCCAAGGAAGCCCAGGAATACAAGGGACCGTCCGGGGACAGCGATTTCAAGATCGACCGGTTCGGCCAATAAGCAGACACGGCGACACGGTGACGGGAGACGCGGCGAAAGAGCCCTGAAGAACAATACTACCGTGAGGCGTGAGACGTGAAATATTCAGATACGGAGGCGCAGGAAACTGCGCCTCTTGCCGTTTCAGACGAAAAAGAACTCAAACGGGCGAAGAACGTCGCTTACCGGTACCTCACCATCCGGCCGCGCAGCCGCTTCGAGGTGGAGCAGAAGCTCCGTGACCGCGAATTCCCCCAGGAAATCATCGGTTCGGTCATTGAACATCTGCTGCGGCTCGGGTATCTGGACGATGCGCAATTCGCGTCCCAGTGGGCTGCCGGACGCGTGAGGACGCGCGGTTTCGGCAGGCGGCGGATCGAACAGGAACTGCGCATGCGCGGGATCGACCGGGAAACCGTCCGGGATGTCCTGCAGGGGCTTTTCGAGGAAACCGATGAGCTGGATGTCGCCGGGAAGGAGGCGGAGAAAAAGCTCCGCGCCTTGGGCCGCTTCGATGCCGCGGTGCGCAAGCGCAGGCTCGCCGGGCATTTGGAGCGGAAAGGATTTCCCCCATCGGTCATCAGCGCCATCCTGAGGACCGTCCGATGAACCTGCCTGCCTCGGCGTTCTGCCGAATCTGAGCTGCCTCCCGGTTGTTTCTGGAGTTCCGCGTTACAATAAAGATAGAACGTAACACACTGCCCAATCCTGGCTGGATTGAAATCATCGCGCTGTGTTGAGGGAACTCCGGATCATGGAGATCAAAGCGGTTCTTTTCGATTTCGGCGGCGTGATCGCCGAGGAAGGATTCTATCAGGGGCTTCGGGAGATCGGGGCGCGGAACGATCTGGATCCGGAGCAGTTCTTCCGGCAGGCGGACCGGATCATCTACGATTCCGGGTACCTCACGGGCCGAGCAGATGAAGCGTCGTTCTGGAATGCGGTCCGCAAGGCAACGGGCATCATGGGCACGGATACGGAGCTTCGCGGGATCATTCTGGAGCGTTTCGTGCTCCGGCCGGACATGCTTGCCGAGGTTGACCGGATCAGGCAAACCGGCAGGACCGTCGGCATGCTGAGCGACCAGACGAACTGGCTCGAGGAGATCGACAGCCGGGCCGACTTCCTCGGCCGCTTCGACCGGGTCTTCAATTCTTTTCGCATGCACAAGAGCAAACGCGATGCAACGGTATTCCTCGATGTTTGCGGGAAACTGTGCAGGAGGCCGGCGGAGGTGCTCTTCGTCGACGACAATCCCGGGCACGTGGAGCGCGCGCGGATGCAGGGCTTGCGCACGATCCTGTTCACCACGCCGGCAGAGTACCTGCGGCAAGTTGATGCGTTTTTGCGGGGATGATCATGCCGGAGAATATTTCTTATGACGTCATTATCATCGGCGGGGGACCGGGCGGGCTGCAGGCGGCGATCTATCTCGGCAGGTTCAACCGGAAGGTGCTCCTGATCGATCGGACCGGCGGACGTACGGCTCACGCCCGCTCTATAGAGAACTTCCTGACTCACGAGGCGATCTCCGGCGCGGAGATCATCAGCCGGGGGCTGGCGCAGGCGGAACGGTTCCGTGTACGGGTCCTGCGGGATACGGTCAGCAAGGTGGAAAAGCAAGGTGCTTTCTTCCAGGTGACGGCAGGGGGCACTGTTTACGAGGGCCGCTTCGTCATTGCTGCGTCGGGCGTGACGGACAATTTCCCGCCCATCGAAAATTACCACCGGTTCCTCGGCACGAGCTTCTTCACCTGTGTGGACTGCGACGGGTACAAGACAACAGGCAGGAAGCTTCTCGTCATCGGCAACTCGATCAATTCCGTACGCCTGGCCTTCGGCATGAAGCAGATGTTCACGAAAGATATCACCCTGAATCTGATCCATTACGATCCGCCGCCCGAATATCTCGCACTGCTCTCCGAAGAGGGGATCCCGCTCGTCAAGGGCACGCCGGTCAGGATCATCGGAAACGACCGTCCCGAGGCCGTGGAACTGAAGAACGGCGACCGGATCCCCTGCGAAGCGATCATGTCCAATTTCGGATACCGGTTAAACGACGCCTTTCTCGAAGGCTTGCCGCTCAAGAAGGACGCGAACGGATTCAAGTACGCAGTGAGCGGGTATTATGAATCGTCTCTTGCCGGCCTCTTCATCGTAGGCCCCCTGAATACCGGGAACGATCAGGTCGTGATCGCGGCGGGGGAGGGCGCTGTCGCCGCCATCGAGATCAACAAGCGGCTGCTGGATTTGTAGCCCTTGCCAGGATGTAATATAGGTAGTAATATAGTACGTATGATTATACGTAACAGGAGGGGACATGCATTCTGCCTTCAAACGGGATGAAATGATCAGTGCGACTGCCGCTGCGAAAAATTTCGGCAAAGTGGTCGCGGAACTTTCCGAGCGCAAGAAAGAAAAGACCGCCGTCGTTCGGAACAACGAGATCACGGCGGTCATTCTGCCGGTCGAGGAGTATGAGTACATGGCCGATGTCGTGGAGTTCATGGAACATCTGGAGATCTACGATCTGGTCACGAAGCGAAGAAAGAGCGGCGGCAGGCGCATTTCCCTGGAAAAGCTGTTGAAGGAGGAAGGCGTTGCGGTATAAGGTCGTTCTCACCGCAGACGCGGCGAACGATTTTCGACGCCTCGACGGATCGGTGCAAAAGCAGGTAGCCCGGCAGCTGAAGAAGTTGGAGGAGTTCCCTCATGCGGGCCGGCCTTTAGGAAACCGTGCCGGGTTCGACCTTGCCGGGTATTTCAAGCTCTACGCGGTCAATAAGTCCATTCGCATTGTCTACCGAATCGTCGAAGATGAGGTCATCGTGGAAATTGTCGGCATCGGCAAACGCGCCGATTTTGAAGTGTATGCCGACGTGGCGAGAAGATTGCTGAAAAAGAAATAAGGAATTTTCGGAGAGGTGCATGAGGTATCTTCATTCGTACACGCTGTTGTTTTCAGCGCTGCTGCTTCTTTTGCCGGGCTGTGAATCCATGCCAGGCATCGAAAAGAGCTCGTTGGTGGAACTGAACCGGACGGCGCGTGAGCTGCAGACCGCGGCCACGTCTGCCGATCCCTGTGAAGTGCCGGATGCCTTACTAGGGAAGTTGATTTCGGGAATTGATGCGATACGGAACAAGGCTGTTTCTCAGGAAGAGAAGAACCTGGTCAAGGCCTATGCCAATCTCCTGGCAACGTATCATGACGGCATCGTGGTTTGCACGGCGAGCAGGAAGCTTGCGCAGCCCTTCCTTCCGAAAGGGCGCATTTACGTATTCCAGGAGCTGGATCCCATTGTGCTCAAATACGGACTGTCGACGGACAGCCATGTGTACGAACCGACAGGCGTAAAATGGCGGAGCATTCCCGCGGATTCGATCAAGGTCATCTGGGAACGCGCGGAAAACCAGCTGAAGAATATCGAAAACATGGTGAAGTACAGCTAGATCACGAAGCTCCCAGGCGTGACGAATTTGTTATTGCTTGGTTCCCTGCCCTTTTCCCGCCCCGCTCCCGGATCGTTTCTTTCTCGCAGCCTTGGCGACCCGCTCTCCCACCGCCTGATCCTCGCGCCTGCGCCGGGTGTGGAGCCTGATGGGCGAGCCGTAGAATCCGAAGCCTTCGCGCAGGTGGTTCTCGATGTACCGAAGATAGGAGAAATGCACTCCTTCGGGGTAGTTCACGAAAAGCACGAACGTGGGCGGCCGGGTCCCCGTCTGGGTGCAGAAATAGTACTTCACCCGCTTGCCGCGGTAGATCGGCGGCTCGTGGATCGCGGTGATCCGCTCGAAGAGCCGGTTCAGCTCCGCCGTCGGCACCCGCAGCTCCCGCCCCTCCATGACGCGGTCGATCTCGTCGAACACCTTGGTGACCCGCTGGCGCGTCGCAGCCGAGATGGTGAGCACCGGAGCGTAGTGGGCGAACTTGAGACGGTACTGCAGCTCGTCGAGCAGCTTCTTGTATGTCTCCTCCTTGTTCTCCACGAGATCCCACTTGTTCAGGATGATGATGACGCCCTTGCCTTCCTCGTGGGCGAGGCCGACAATGCGCTCGTCCTGCTCCGTGATCCCCTCGGACGCGTCGAGCAGCACGAGGGCCACATCGCAGCGGCCCACGCTCTTCATGGCCCGCATGACGCTGTACTTCTCCACGCCCTGGCTGATCCGGCCCCGGCTCCGGATGCCTGCCGTGTCGACGAGCACGTATTCCCGTCCGTAATAGCGGTAGACGCTGTCCACGGAGTCCCGCGTCGTGCCTGACACGGGGGACACGATCATCCGGTCCTCTCCCAGGAGCGAGTTCACGAACGACGATTTGCCCACGTTCGGCCTGCCGATCACGGCGATGCGCGGCGCGACGCGCTCCGCGGGAGCAGCGGGCGCGGGTGTCTCCGGAAGGATCTTGCAGAGCTCGTCCATGAGGTCGGAGAATCCGGCGCCGTGCTTGGACGAGAGGGGAAGCAGCGAAGAGACGCCGAGACGATAGAAATCGGGGAGCAAGGCCTCGTGCCGTTCCCCGTCGACCTTGTTGACGGCATAGATGACCGGCTTGCCCGAGGCGCGCAGCCGCTGGGCCACTTCGAGATCGGCGGGCAGGAGCCCCTGCTGCCCGTCCATAAGGAACACGATGATGTCCGCTTCCTCGACGGCCAGGGTCGTCTGCTCCCGCATCTTGAGGTACATGGGATCGACGGATTCGGGCTCGAACCCGCCCGTGTCCACGAGCAGGAAACGCTTCCCCTCCCATTCCGCGTCGGCATAGTTTCGGTCCCGCGTCACGCCCGGAAGGTCCTCGACGATGGCGAGGTTCCTGCCGACGATGCGGTTGAAAAGGGTGGACTTGCCCACATTGGGGCGTCCGATGATGGCGACAACGGGTCTCGGCATAGGTATGGGGCGGAGAACCGGACGCAGAAGGCCGGCGTACCGGCGCCTTCGTTATCCGGCGATTCCGTGGATGCCTTTATAGCATGAATCCCTGCGCCAATTCAATAAAAAACCTTGCGCAGCGCTGGCAATTATGCTATTTATTACCATTCTTTTGACCGGGAGATGCGCATGAAACCTTGGTTGCTGATGCTGGCGTGCACGCTGTTGTTCGGCGCCGCGGCCGCGCATGCCGAGTTCTACCGCTGGACCGACAAGGACGGCAGGGAATTCATCACCAACGAGAAGGAAACCATCCCCGCCGAGTCGCGCCACACGGCGAAGCCGGTGGACGTGCGCGAAGACCGGGTGAGCGTCGGGGACCCCCATGCCGCGGCTGGCGCGCCGTCGGTGAAGCCGGCGGAGCACAAGGACAAGTACGGCAGGGGGGAAGCGTACTGGCACAAACGCGCGGAAAACCTCCGCCGCCAGATCCGGGAACAGCAGGACAAACGCGACGAGTTCGCGCGCCAGCAGAAAAAGGAAGAGCAGAAGGCCGCAGGAAAGCGCAGCGGTAAATCTTCGTCCAAAAAGAACACGAACCGGGACAAGAAGACGGCGGCGATCGAACACAAGATCGCGCGGCTCCAGCGGGAGCTTGATGTTGATCTGCCCGAGGAGGCGCGGAAGGCTGACGCCTACCCGGGGTGGCTCCGGGAATAACGGAGGGATGCTGCGGCGCATGCCGGCGCTCCGGACGCTGCGCAGCGGCGGCGACGGTATCGAACGGATGCAGGTACATCTCGGCGGTTCGCACGGGATCTGGTTATGAAAACACTCATTGTCGCGAGCAGTCTGCTTGCTTCACTCGGGAAGAACGATACGCTCTTCAGCCGCGGCGGCATTACGCTCGTCCCGGCGGCGACCTCCGAGGAGATTCTCAACCTGCATCGCAGCAACAAGGCGGATCTGATCATTACGGACTTCGCTCTTCCCGCAATGGGCGGAGCCAAACTTGCCGCCGCCATCCGCGCGGAGGCCGGGCTCAAGGACGTGTCGATCATCATGGCATGCGACGCCGATCCGGTGGTGATGCGCAGCGCCTGCGACGCCGGCGCGAACGCCGTGCTGCACAAGCCGCTCGATTCGACGGAGCTCTTCCTGAAAGTGTCGGAGCTGATCGTGGTGCCGCGGCGGAAGGACATGCGCGTGCTCCTGCGGGTGTCGGTCTCGGGAGGAGATGCGGGCGCGCCCACGTCCTTCGCCTCGTCGGAAAATATCAGCATCTCGGGCATGCTTCTGGAGACGAACCACGCTTTCCGCAAGGATGACCGGCTCTCCTGTTCGTTCTATATCGGCCACAGCAAGATCGATACGCAGGCCCAGGTCATGCGCGTGAACCGATCATCCTCGGGACGGTATCGCTGCGGTGTGCGGTTCCTGAACCTCGACACGAAGTCCATGGTCGTCATCGAGCAGTTCATCAAACGGTCATCATCACCCGCGCCCGCCGGCGAGATGCGTGACCCGGCCTGAATCCCAGCCTTTCATGAAGATGCATGTTCCCCGACAGGGAAAACGATGCGGCCGTGCTCCGGCATCGCCGTCGGCAAGAGGTCTTTGATTTCCATCGCGGCTGTGCGATGATAGATGCGCATGTTCACGCAAGCTCGTGAACCCCCGGGTTGCCCGGGCAGGAGGAGTGGCAGTGGAAGAACGGTACGAAGCAGGCACGGTCGAGCAGCGCTGGCAGCGCTTCTGGGAGGACGAGAGGACCTTTCGGGTGACCGAGGATCCCTCCCGTCCCAAATATTACTGCCTCGAGATGTTCCCCTATCCCTCGGGCAGGATCCACATGGGCCACGTGCGGAATTACTCGATCGGCGACGTGGTCTCCCGGTACAAGCGCATGCGCGGGTTCAATGTGCTCCATCCCATGGGCTGGGACTCCTTCGGCCTGCCCGCCGAGAACGCGGCGATCAAGCACAACGTCCATCCCGAGAAGTGGACCCTCGAGAACATCTCCTTCATGCGCGACAAACAGCTCAAGCGCATGGGCCTGTCCTACGACTGGGGCCGCGAGGTCACGACCTGCCTGCCCGAATACTACCGCTGGAACCAGTGGATCTTCCTGCGCATGTTCGAGAAGGGACTCGCCTACAAGAAACGGTCCTACGTGAACTGGTGTCCGTCCTGCGCCACCGTGCTGGCGAACGAGCAGGTGGAGAACGGCGTCTGCTGGCGCTGCGGCTCCGTGGTGACGCACAAGGAACTGGAGCAGTGGTTCTTCCGCATTACCTCCTACGCCGAGGAACTCCTGGAACACACGGACAAGCTGCCCGGTTGGCCCGAGCGCGTGCTCACCATGCAGCGGAACTGGATCGGGAAGTCCGTGGGCGTCGAGGTTGACTTCACGGTCGAGGGAAACGGCGGGAAACTCACGATCTTCACGACCCGGCCCGACACGCTCTACGGCGTCACCTTCATGAGCATTGCGCCTGAGCATCCGATGGTGGAGAAGCTCATCCAGGGAAAGCCCCAGGCCGATGCGGTGCGCGCTTTCTGCCAGCGTGTGATGCGGCTGGACAAGGCGGTCCGGACCGACGAATCTCAGGAGAAGGAAGGCGTCTTCACCGGCGCCTACGCGGTCAACCCCCTGAACAACGAGAAAGTGCCGGTCTGGGTCGGGAATTTTGTGCTCATGGACTACGGCACCGGCGCCATCATGTCCGTGCCCGCCCATGACCAGCGGGATTTCGAATTCGCGAAGAAGTACGGCATCCCGGTCCGCGTGGTGATCCAGAACGCGAAGAAGGACCTCGATATCGCCGCGATGAAGGCCGCCTATATCGATGAGGGGACGATGGTCGGCTCCGGCCCCTTCGACGGCACGCCGAACGCCGCCGGCAAGGAAAAGGTTGCCGACTACGTGCAGGAGCGGGGCATCGGGAAGCGGACGGTGAACTGGCGGCTCCGCGACTGGGGCGTGTCGCGCCAGCGCTACTGGGGCACGCCGATCCCGATCGTCTACTGTGACGCCTGCGGCACGGTGCCGGTTCCGGACAAGGACCTGCCGGTGCTCCTGCCGACGGATGTGGCGTTTACGGGCAAGGGGTCGTCGCCCCTGGCCGAGTCGACGTCCTTCCGCGAGACGACCTGCCCGACGTGCGGCGGAAAGGCCCGGCGCGAGACCGACACCATGGACACCTTCGTGGATTCGTCGTGGTATTTCCTGCGCTACTGCTCGCCGCGGCACGACGCCGCTCCTTTCGACAAGAAGGCCGCCGCCTACTGGATGAACGTGGATCAGTACATCGGCGGCATCGAGCATGCCGTGCTGCACCTGCTCTATGCGCGGTTCTTTACCAAGGTCCTGCGCGACCTGGGGCTCACGGACGTCGACGAGCCCTTCAAGAACCTGCTTACCCAGGGCATGGTGATCAAGGACGGTGCGAAGATGAGCAAGTCCAAGGGGAACGTAGTGGACCCGGACTTCATCATCAACAAGTACGGCGCCGATACGGCCAGGCTCTTCTCGCTCTTCGCCGCTCCGCCGGAAAAGGACCTCGAATGGAGCGACCAGGGCGTGGACGGCGCCTACCGGTTCCTGCACCGCGTCTGGGCGATCACGCACAGGTACCATGAGCGCCTCCGGACCGTGAGGGCGGCGGGGAACGAGGCCCGCGGCGACCGGCTGTTCCGCAAGGTCCACCAGACGATCAGGAAGGTGACGGAGGATATCGAACGCCAGTTCCAGTTCAACACGGCCATTGCCGCTATGATGGAGCTGGTGAACGAGCTCTACGAGTATACGTCGAAGGATCTGCCGGCGGAGAAGCTTCCGATCGTCCGCAGGGCTCTCGAGACGGTTGCCCTGCTCCTGGCGCCTTTTGCGCCGCACTTCAGCGAGGAGCTGTGGCGCGCCCTGGGCCGGGAAACGAGCATTGCCGGCGAGCCCTGGCCGTCGTTCGACGCCGAGGCGATCAAGGAAAGCGAGATCACCCTGGTCGTCCAGGTGAACGGCAAGGTGCGGAGCAAGCTCACCATCGCCGCCGGCCTCCCGGACAGGGAGATCGAGGCCGCCGCCCTTGCGGATGCCAAGGTCCGGGAGCACACGGCCGGAAAATCGCCGAAAAAAGTGATCGTCGTGCAGGGCAAGCTCGTGAACATCGTGGTGTAGCGTATGCAAAATGCGGAATGCGGAACGAAACGGGTGAGGAGTGCGGAACGCGGAACGCGGAGAAGGGCCGTCATCATCCTCCTTCTGACCGCCCTGCTTGCCGTTCCGGCATCCTCCTGCGGCTATCACTTGTCAGGCCGGGGGTCCCTCATCCCCGAGGGGGCGCGGACGATCGCCGTTCCCGCGCTGATTAACAAGACCTTCGAGCCCTTCGTGGATGTCGAGGTGACGGCCGCGGTGGTGAACGAATTCATCGCCGACGGAAGGCTCAAGGTCGTGGACGTGGACCGCGCCGACGTGGTGTTGTACGGGACGATCATGAAGTTCCAGCTCACCACCCTGTCCTACACGGCGAATGCCTTTGCCCAGCAGTACCAGGTACGGCTCGTCCTTGACGCGCGCCTGGAGGACCGGAGGACGAAACAGATCCTGTGGCAGGAGAACGGCATCGAGTCGGTGTTTATTTCCGACTATCCCGTCACGGTGGGCGACATCAGCGCGACCAAGGCTGCCAAGGAAGGGGCCATCAGGAAGGCAAGCCAGGACATCGCCTGGACGCTCCGGAGCCGTGTGCTGGAAGGGTTCTGACCGGACAGAAAGCGCCAAGTCTACGTATGACGGATTCGTAAGAATTCAAAGCCTACCACAGAGGCGCGGAGACACAGAGAAAAGCAGTTTGTAAATACGAGCATTTTCTCCGTGTCCTCAGTGTCTCTGTGGTAATAATCGGCTTTTTGCTATGGCAATGACCAAATACGATGACCTCATCCGCGACCTCAGGAAAGGAACGATCCTTCCCCTCTATCTGTTTTTCGGGGAGGAGGAGTTCCTGATCCAGGAGGCGGTGGACCTCATCATCGGTCAGGCCGTGGACCCTGCGTCGCGGGATTTCAATTTCACGTCGCTGCACTGCAAGGGCACGGCGGCGTCGGAGCTCGTGGGCCTGGCGCAGACCCTTCCGTTCATGGCGGACAAACGGGTCATCATTGCGCGCGAGGTGGATGCATTCAAGGGCGCAGACCTGGAACAGCTTGCGAGCTACCTTGCCGATCCGTCGCCCAGCACCTGCCTCGTGCTGATCGCGAACCAACCCCGGTATGACAAAAAAACCGTGACGTCGGCGGTGGAGAAGCGGGGAGCCGTGACCCGCTTCTATGCTCTTCTGGACCGGGAGATGCCGGCCTGGATCGAGCGCCGCGCGAAGACCTTCGGCATCACGCTGCAGCGCGATGCGGTGCAGTATCTCTGGCAGGCTTTGGGGAACGATCTGCAGGCGATCAGCGGCGAGCTGGAAAAGGTCGCCATCGCCGCACGGGACAAGAAGGCCGTCACCTTTGCCGATGTAAAAGCCGTGGTGGGCGACTTCCGCGAGTATGCCACCTTCGATCTCGCGGATGCCGTGGGAAAGAAAAACCGGGAGAAGGCATTCCTGATCCTGAGCCGCCTCCTGCTCGAAGGCGAGCAGCCCGTGGGACTTCTCGCCGCCATTGCCTGGAATTTCCGGCGACTGCTCAAGGCAAAGTCCATGGAAGCAGCGGGGACGGGGTACGAGGAGATCAAGCGGAAGCTGAATATCATCTTCCACCAGTCCGCATCCTTCCAGGAGCAGATGCGGAGCTACACGCTTCCCGAACTACGGAAGGCATTCGAGGTCCTGATGGCTGCGGACCGGTCGCTGAAATCGGGAGGCCTGGGCGGCAGGCTGGTGCTGGAACGGATGATCCTTGCGCTCTGCTGGGCGTAGGCGGACAAAAAAAGCACGCTTTCCGGGATCAGAAAGCGTGCTCGTTCCCATCAAACTGGAAGACTTATTTCGCTGCAGCGGCCAGGGAGCTGACCTTGGTCGAAAGACGGGAGACCTTCCGGGAGGCGGTGCTCTTGTGGATCACGCCCGCGGACGCGGCCTTGTCGAAGGCCTGCATGGCCTTGATCAGCGCTTCTTTCGCCGTGTCGCCGTTCTTGGACGCGACGGCCTGCTCGACCTTCTTTGCCAGCGTTTTGAGCATGGACTTGATCGATGTGTTCCGCTCGTGACGCTTCAGGGCCTGACGCTGACGCTTGAGGCCCGACTTGGTTCTCTTTGATTTCGACTTCTGGGGTGCAGTTGCCACTGAGATCCTCCTTGCGATATATGCAAACAGGCCATTTTCTTAACATATTTCCGGCCCTTCTGTCAAGGGAAAAGAAGGGCGCCCGCTCCCTCCCGGAGCGCCGGGAGCGCAGCTTCCCGCGCCGGCCGAACGAACGCGGCAGTTCCGGAGAGGCGCATGTCTGAGAACGTGAAAGTGGCAAAGGCCGCAGGCGTGGTGGGCATGGCGACGCTGGTGTCCCGCGTCATGGGCTACATCCGGGACATGGTCATGTCCTGGGCCTTCGGCACCGCGGCGGCGGCGGACGCGTTCTATGTCGCCTACCGCATTCCGAACCTGCTTCGCGAGCTTCTCGCGGAAGGATCCATGTCCGCGGCCTTCATCCCCGTCTTCACCGAGACGCTCACGAAGGAATCCCGGGAAAGCGCCCGCCACCTGGCGAATGCGGTCTTCGCGCGGCTTATCGTGATCCTGCTGGTCCTGACCGGCCTGGGAATGCTTTTCGCGCCCTTTGTCGTCAAGGTGATCGCCTGGGGATGGGTGCACAAGGCGGGGAACGAGGACAAATTCCTGCTCGGCGTGAAGCTCACCCGGATCATGTTTCCCTACCTGCTCTTCATCGGCCTCGCCGCGCTCGCCATGGGTGTGCTCAACTCGCTCCGCGCCTTCCTGACGCCGGCGCTCTCGCCGGTCATGCTGAATGTGATGACCATCACCTCCGTGGTCCTGAGCATACGCTTTCTTCCCGATCCCATCCTGGGCGTGGCGGGTGGCGTCGTGCTGGGCGGGCTCTGCCAGCTCCTGCTCCAGGTGCCGGGGCTCCGCGGGCAGGGGATGATGCTGAAACCCGAATTTTCCCGGCCCCACCCCGGCGTTGCACGGATCGGTCGCCTGGCGCTGCCGGTTTTCTTCAGCTCCTCGGTGAACCAGTTCAACATCTTCATGGGGACGATCTTCGCTTCCTTCCTCGCCACGGGCAGCATCACCTACCTGTTCTACGGCATGCGGTTCATTCATTTTCCGCTCGGCATCTTCGGCATCGCCATCGCAACGGCCGTGCTGCCGACCATGTCCGCCCAGGCCGCCCGCCGGGAGATCGCCGAGTTCCGCGAGACCTTTTCCCTCGGGATCCGGCTGGTGTTCTTCATCATGTTCCCGGCCATGGCGGGCCTGATCACGCTCCGCCTCCCTATCGTGAATCTTCTGCTGGAACACGGGCAGTTCGACGCCGCATCGACCAGGGGCGTCACGGACGCGCTCCTCTATTACGCCGTGGGGCTCTGGGCCATGGCGGGCGTGCGGATCGTATCGCAGGCTTTTTACGCGCTCCAGGACACACGGACGCCGGTGAAGACCGCGATCGTCGCCGTGCTCACGAACGTCGTTCTGAGCGCGTCATTCGTCGCCTGGACGCCGCTGGCGCACGGCGGACTGGCGCTTGCCGCGTCCCTCGCCGCGGCCCTGAACATCAGCCTGCTCACGATCCAGCTCCGGAAGAAGATCGGCAGGATCGATGCGCGCAGGATCGGTCAGTCTCTCGCCAGGATCGTTCCGGCGTCGCTGGCAATGGGACTGATCGGCTGGTGGGTCGGCGGGAATCCCGTCTGGACGGTGAAGGGGGCGAGCCTGTACAAGGCCGGTCTGCTCGGCGGGACCGTGGCCGGGAGCGCCTGCTTCTATATTGTCGTCATGTGGCTGCTGAAGAGCGAGGAACTGGCTTTCCTCTGGGAAATGGCGCAGCGAAGGAGGCATCGTGATGGGTGATAGGAAACGAGGCGAGGGGATCATGCGAAAGGTCTTCCGGACACCGCTCGGTTGGGCGGGGGTTGCCGTCACGGGAGCGGGCGTGGCGCGCATCGTTCTGCCGAAAGGGGACCGGCAATCGGCGGAACGTGAGCTGGAAGCGGAAACCATCGAGCCGGCAGGGGAAGGGACTCCGGGGAAGATGTCCGGACTTCTCGATCGCGCGGTCACGCTTCTGCAGAAGTATTTCAGCGGAAACAACGTGACATTTGACCTGCCGCTCGATACCCGTTATTATTCGGCCTTCCAGCAGGCGGCATGGAAGGCCTGCGTAGCGATCCCTTTCGGCGAGACGCGGTCCTATGCATGGGTCGCGAAACGTATCGGCAGGCCGAAGGCGGCGCGCGCCGTCGGCCAGGCCATGGGCGCCAATCCGGTGCCTGTTCTCGTTCCTTGACACCGGGTCATCAGCTCAGCCGGGTCGCTGGGCGGATTCTCGGGCGGATTGGGGATGAAGGAGCGGCTGCTGGAGTTGGAAAACCCGAATCTGTCTCACCGCGGAGAACGAAGAAAATACAGATAATTTTTTCTTCGTGACTTCGTGCGAGAACGGCTTTCTATTTGTCGTTCATTACGACTGTTGCAGGGTACTGGATGTATTTTGAGGCAGGAACGCCATGTTACTGCGGAAGGCCTGGGCTCTTGCCCTTCTCATATTTATCTTGAGCTGTACCAGAACAGGAAAAACCTCTATGCAATTAATGCGGATCGTTGTGGGCCCCCTGCAGGTGAACTGCTATATCGTTTACGACGAGAAGACCAGGGATGCCGTGGTGATCGATCCCGGCGACGATGCGCCGAAGATCCTTCATGCCATCAAGGACAAGGGGCTCCGGGTCAAGTATATCGTGAACACCCACGCGCATTTCGATCACGTGGGCGCGAACAAGGAGATCAAGGACGCCACCGGCGCCGAGATCATTCTGCACGAGCAGGACGCTGCTCTTCTGGGCGCCACGAAGGACCAGGCGCGGATGTTCGGCATGGCCGCGCCGTCCTCGCCCAAGGCGGACCGGCATGTGAAGCACGGCGACGTGTTGACGGCAGGCAGCGTCAAGCTCACGGTGCTGCATACGCCTGGCCATTCCGCGGGAGGCATCTCGCTTGCCGGCGAAGGCGTCGTGTTCACCGGCGACGCGCTTTTCGCCGGATCGATCGGCAGGACCGACCTCTTCGGCGGCGACCTCATGACCCTCATCACGGCGATCCGTGAGCATCTCCTGAGACTGCCTGACGACACCATCGTTCTTCCCGGCCACGGTCCGGACTCGACGATCGGCGCGGAAAAGGCCGAGAATCCCTTCCTGAACGAGCGCTCAGGGTTCTGACGTACGGAGCACTTGAGCTTTCCCTTCCGGAGTGGTACATTACTCAACTACCTATCGATCCGGACCTGCCCTGATGCCGGCAGGTCCCGGCAAACGAGTTTGACAACGAACCAAAGGAGATCCCCATGGTCGTAGGCCCCATTCGTGAAGCGCTCACATTCGACGACGTTCTGCTCCTGCCCGCAAAATCGGACGTTCTGCCCAAGGACGTGGACATCCGGACGCAGTTGACGCGGAACATCACGCTGAACATCCCGATGGTCAGCGCCGCCATGGACACGGTGACCGAGGCGCGCATGGCCATCGCCCTTGCCCAGGAGGGCGGGCTCGGCTTCATTCACAAGGCGCTGCCGATCGCGCTCCAGGCCGAGGAAGTGGACAAGGTCAAGAAGTCGGAGAGCGGCATGATCATCGATCCGATCACCATCTCGCCCGACGCGCGGATCGCCGACGCCCTGGAGCTCATGAAGAAATACCGCATCTCCGGCGTGCCGGTCACGAAGGGCCACAAACTCGTGGGTATCCTGACGAACCGCGATCTCCGGTTCGAGACGCGGACGAACCTGAAGATCTCCGAAGTCATGACCAAGGACAAGCTGATCACGGCGCCCTTGGGCACGACGCTCGACAAGGCCATGAAGATCCTCCAGAAGTTCAAGATCGAGAAGCTCCTCATCGTGGACAGGGAGTATATGCTCCGCGGACTCATCACGATCAAGGACATCGAGAAGAAGATCAAGTATCCCAACGCCTGCAAGGACAAGCTGGGCCGGCTCCGGGTCGGCGCCGCGGTGGGCGTGGGCGACTATTCCGAGCGCGTGCCCGAGCTGATCAAGGCGGGCGTGGACGTGGTGGTGGTGGATACGGCGCACGGCCACTCCCAGGGCGTCATG
>JAKAHZ010000073.1 GCA_021814615.1 Nitrospirota bacterium
AAGAGGCAGATGGAGGTGATAAGGCCGAAGGTCACCGTGCTCCTCGGCGCGGTGTCAGCAGGCACCCTGGTAGGCAAGGGAAAGGTAATGTCTGAGCATGGCACCTTCGTCAGAAAGGACGGGACCACGTTCCTGGCAAGCCTGAACATATTCGTTGAGCGGGACGGAGAGGGCCGGCGGATCAGGTCAAAAACGATCGGACGCGATATTACCGAACAGAAACGGGCCGAGAGAGAACTCCGGCAATCGCGCGAGGAATTGAGAAACCTGTCGGTGCATATCCAGTCCGCCCGAGAAGAGGAGCGGGTGCACGTGGCTCGGGAGATACACGACGAACTGGGGCAAATGCTGACAAAGCTCAAGATCGATATTTCATGGCTCAAGAAGCGCCTGCCGCCCGCCGATTCGCATCTCCTGCAGAAGACAGATGCGATGAGCTCGCTCGTAGACGGCACCATCAATACGGTACAGAAGATCTCATCGTCCCTGCGGCCCGGAGTGCTCGATCACCTGGGCCTGAAAGCCGGGATCGAGTGGCAGGTAAGGGAATTCAAGGAGAAGACCGGCATTAATTGCCGGCTCGACATCGACGCGGCGCTTGCGATAGAGGACGAAGACACGACGATCGCGGTCTTCAGGATCTTCCAGGAAGCGCTCACGAATGTGCTGCGTCATTCGCGGGCGAGCGACGTTGCCGTGCGGATGACCACGGAGAACCACGCCTTCATTATCGATATCCGTGACAACGGTATCGGCATTTCCCCGACCAAGATCACGAAAGCGACATCGTACGGATTGATCGGCATGCGGGAACGGGCCCACGCCCTGGGGGGCACATTTGCCATTTCCGGGCATCCAGGCTCGGGTACGCGGGTGCTGGTTCAGGTTCCGCTGGATAAGGAGAAAGCCCGATGACACGAGTTCTCGTTGCGGACGATCACGCAATATTCCGCGAGGGACTGAGGCAGATCCTGGAAGATGTGCCGGATATCGACGTGGTCGAAGAAGCAAGCAACGGCCAGGAGGTCCTCGATAAGATCGCGAAGGCGGATTATGATCTTCTTCTGCTCGATATTGCCATGCCGGGGATCAGCGGGCTGGATCTGCTCAAGCAACTGAGGAGCGAGGGGCGGAAAATGAGGGTCCTCGTTCTGAGCATGTATCCGGAGGAACAATACGCCGTGCGGGCGATCCGGGCCGGAGCATCGGGTTATCTGACCAAGGCAAGCGCTTCCGAGGAGCTGATCGATGCCATACGGAAAGTAACGTCGGGAGGCAGGTATATCAGCGCATCCATTCTCGACCGTCTGCTCTTTGAACTGGACACTCCGAAGGACGAGTGGCTGCATGATCGCCTCTCCGACCGCGAATTTCAGATCTTCCGCATGATCGGACGAGGAAGCTCCGTGAGCGAAATAGCCCACGAGCTTTCCCTGAGCGTAAAAACAGTGAGCACGCACCGCGGTCACATTCTTGAGAAAATGAAAATGAAGACGAACATGGAACTGATCAACTACGCGATCAAGAACGGGATCGTCTCCACGACCGACTAACATTGTGGGAGCGGATCGCGGCTGCTCTCCTTTCCCTTGAGAGAAGCTGCTTACGGCCCGGACGGCAGGACCGGGGTGAGCTGAGCGCACCGGTTGATCGGCGGACAGCCGGCGCGCCGATCCGGGCGTTACGTTCACGGATTGCCCGAGGGCACGGGCGCCCGTAACAAGCGGTCGACCACGATCTCGATGCCCGAGTCTACGTCTCCTGACCCGATCCTGATCGAATGGTCAAGGCTCTTGTCCCAGGTCCCGAACCATGAGCCTGCGGCGGGTGTGCCGTAACCGCTTCGTGCGCACAGGAAATAGCTTCCCGGAACAGGTACGGAAAGCTCGAACCGGCCGTCTTCACCGGTGCGCTCGGAAATAAACACCGGCATGCCCACCATCTTCGAGTTCTGGTAGATCGCCGCAAAGGCGCCCGCCACCGGATGATCGAAGCGGTCGACGATCCGGCCGGAGATAGTCCCCGGAGGGAAGGCCGAGGATTCGGCGCGTGACTTGAGCATGACGAGGCGAACCATCGGTATGGCGGACGTTGCAGATCGTCCCTCCTCAGCAACGACCGGATTTCTCGGATCGTAGCCCAGGAGGTCACCTTTGTGCAAGGGGCCGATGTCCTCGGTGTTGTCGGCCCTCAGGCGCGCCAAGAGGTAGTAGCGGCCGGGGGGGAGATCAAGAGCGAATTCACCTTTCTCGTTCGTGCGAACGGTCGCCTGAAAATCGTCAGCCTTCATGCCGGTCCCGGTTTTCTCATAGGCGAACACCCCGGCTCCGGAAACTGGGGCGCCGTCGAGCGTCACCCGGCCGAAGACGCCGGTCCTTTTTGAGGTTGGAGCGGCCGGAGACTCGGGAACTCCCTCAAGGATCAGCGTTATGACCTCGCTGTTTTCAGACGATACGAGCCACGGGTTCCCGCCGAACCAGGCGAACCGGTCGCCGTGCTTCCTTGGCCGTGCGAAGTCTCCGTCGGGGCGCCATTCAGCGGTCAGGAAATAGGACCCGGATTCCGGACGGAAAATTGCCGTTCCGATGCGTTTTGTCTCCCCTGCGAGCGCCGGCACGGCGTCCTCGATATGGCGGCGCCATTCGACGCGAACATCCGACAGAGGGGTGCCCTGCCAGATCGTCCTCACGACGTAAATGCCACGATTGACCGCAGGTACGGTCGTTGTCCACCCGGAGACCGCTTGTCCCTTGGGCGAAGAATACTCGGTTATGGCTGCGTTCGCCGGTTGCGCCCCGGTCGGGTCACGCGGCTGGGCGCTGGGGACGCCGGGCAGGATGATCATCATGGCCGCTGCGACGGCGGCCGTTCGCATTCGACGCATACCGACTTTGCCTCTCACGGATAGGGAATAAGGTACCGCTTCTCCCCGGCCCGGTGGTACGGCGCTTTCCTCTTTTCGATGTTCGCGTCCCACGCGAGCAGTTTCGCCTTCAGTTCCTCGACGACCTTCGGGTTCTCGGCCGCAACGTTGTGCATCTCGTGCGGATCCGCGACAAGGTCGTACAGCTCCGTGTCGTCGGTGAACGCGCGCTTGCCGCCTGTTATGAAGCGCGGCCACGAAACCTTGTTGAGCAACCGCAAATCCTTCCGGACGATGAGCTTCCACTTGTTCGTCCGGACCGCAATGTCGCCGGGCGGATATGCGTCAAGGGGGAACGCCTCATTGAGCATCTTGGCGTACGCCACGATCGCTTCTTCCTCGGACGGCGGGTGGTTCGTCCTGAGGGGGTCGTGGAACTTGAACTCGAGGAAGAAGCGGCTCATCCAGTGCTCCCACCACGGCATCCGGTCGATGAACGCGTACTCGGTTCCCTTGGCGCCGGCCTCCCCGCGCACGAGCGGCATCAGGTCATTGCCCTGCAGGTCCGCCGCGATCGGGATGCCGAGATAGCTGAGGAGCGTGGGCAGAATATCGATGCCCTGCACCTGCTCAGAGATGCGCCTCCCGGCATACTGGCCATCGGGAAAACGCACCATCAAGAGATTCTTCAAAACCGGTTCGTACAGATCATAATTGATGAAGGTCCCGCGTTCTCCGAGGGCCTTGCCGTGAATCGAGTAGAATATCACGACCGTGTTCTTATCCAGCCCCGTCTGCCGGAGTTTATTGAACAATTCGCCGATAAATCCGTCCGTGTAATGGACGCCCGCATCGTACCGTGCCCGGATGTAGTCAGCATCGTCCGGCGTCAGACGGTACACCGGCTTGAAGCCCTGGTAGTATTCGCCGTCCCAGATCCGCAGCAGAAGGTCGATCGTGGGGTCGTCGGGGCCCCCTTCGTTCCCGGATACCGGGAAGAACTTCGTCCAGAACGGCGTATACCCCGGAGGATCGTACAGGGTCTTCTCTGCCGGCGGCACCGTCGCGGCATAGGGCGGATGGATGGAACCGGTCGCGATCCACAGAAAGAACTTCCTGGTCTTGTTCTTTTCGAGCCAGTCCAGTGACTCGGTCGGCAACACGCGCATGGATTTGCCGACGTGACGCCTCGGCCAGATATAGTCATCGTATGACCGAGAGAAGACATCCCGCAGATCGATCACCTTGCCGGACTCGCCGTCAAAACGCATGACGAATTCGAGGGATGTCACGACCGCCGCTGTCGAATAGCCGTAGTATTTCAATATCTCGGGCATGGTGCGCGCCGAGACAGAATCCTTCGTTACGTCGAACGTGACCAGGCCGTTTACGCGCGGATATTGTCCGGTCAGCGCAGCCATCATGGCGACCGGAGTCAGGTTCGTATGAGAGATCGAGTTCTGGAACAGGACCGAAGATCTCGATATCTCATCCAGATTCGGGGTCGTGTTCCGTGTGTAACCACCGATCCCCATATGATCGGGGCGAAGGCACTGAAGCGACACCAGGATGACGTTGGTGTTCTCAAACCGCCTGTCAGGCGCTTTATCGGCCGCCCGGGCTCGTTCTGCCGGTGAACCTGTGAGCAGCGCGAAAAAGACCGCCGATACGACCACGCGCCGGAGGCGCGACATACTTCGTTCTTCGTGCATATGTTCTCCCGGCACCCTGCTGCGGGCATGCCTGCGCTTATTTTGGTTCCCTTCGCCACATGCGAAGGTCGTTCCGGGGATGTGCTCTGCCTAAGCTAGCTGTCGGGCCGCTTGGGAACAAAGGGACCGACCAGGATGTTTATCCCCGTTGTTATTCGGTTCTTCCCGACCCTGATCGGCGCCGCCGTCTCTCCGCCGTACACCCCATACGGATCTCCGTCCTGGGGACGACCGGTGCCGTTCGCTGCATGGACAGCCGCAAAATACGTTCCCTTGCGGTCGACGAGGACCGTATATTTCCCATCAGATCCCGTCTTATGCGAAGCGTAGCTGGGCTTGTCCCGGATCTGCGGATTGTCGTATACCAGGACGATAGCATCTGCCATGGGCTTCCCGTCAGCGGTTTTGATCGTTCCGGAAATGCCTATCGCTCCGACCGGAAGCGCCGCGGCCCTCGGCTTGAAGACGGTTGCCCGCTGGACGACGCCGATATCGGTCGTCCTGCCGCTCTTCACTGCGAACGCGCTGAGGTTGCCGTGCTGGTCCCGCACGAGGCCGTACAGATCGCCTTCCTGCGGCGGGCCCGGCGCCTCTCCCTGATATTGCTTCCGGGTTGAAAGATAGTAGGTGCCTTCGTCAAGCTCGAGGGAGAATCTTCCATCGGCGTCCGTTACTGCAATTGCATCCGGGAGGCGGAGAGACCGGTCCTGTCGAGGAGGTGGCCCGGAATTCGTGTTGAAGGCATAGATCATGCCACCGGACACAGGCCCGATATCCGGCGGGACCCAGGCGCCGGTCAGCCGGCCTGCAGCATTTTCTGCAGCTTCTGACGCCGTTGCCGCCAGCAGAACGATGAAAACAGCGGACAGATAGCGCTTCATGTTCCCTCCCGGCGAGCGAGCCCGTCAGGATGCTTTCTTGACGGCCTGCTTCGCCTGGGAATCGTAGACAGGGTTGAGACCGGGGATCCATTGCCGTGCAAAGAGATCGTGGCCGATGGCCTTGAAATGGGCGAACAGCTTCTGCTCCATCTCGTATGCTCGTCGCGCTTCCTGCTTCACCAGATTCCTGGTTTCCTTTGGGTCATCGTTCAGGTTGTACAGCTCGCGCTTTTTGTCCTCGAGGGTGTAAATCAGCTTCCAGCCGTCTCTGGTCTGCATGCCACGCTTGTACGTGTACTGGCGGTAGTCCGTCTCGAAAAAAACGTCCTTGGCCACGGCACCGCCCCTGAGCGCCGGAACCAGGCTTGCGCCCCGCAGCTGCTTTTTCGCATTCCCGGGCACGTTCACGCCAAGCAGGTCCAGGATTGTCGGCATGACGTCGATGCTGCTGACCTGATCCCGGATCACCGCGCCGGCCTTCACCTTCGGCAGTTTGATGATGAGCGGGGTGTGGATCAATTCGTTATACAGCGTAAAGCCGTGATCGATGCGCTGGTGCTCGAAGAATTCGGTGCCATGATCGGACGTGAGGACGAAGATCGTCCTGTCCAAGAGGCCCATTGCAGCAAGCCGGTCCGTGAACTGTCTGAATTTGGCATCGGTGCGCTGAATCTTTTCATCGTAGATCGCCCGCCAGAACCGCACATCCTCGTCCCGCATGCTGACGGCGCCTTTTTCCAACCCCTCTTCGCGGAGCGCCTCCTGCTCGGCTGCAGAGCCGGTGAATCTTCTGTCGTATCCCTTGTCGACGAACCGGTAATCAAAGCCCTCGGCAGGCACGTTCTGGCCGTGCATGTCGTAGCCGTGGAGGAACAGGAAGAATTTCTTGTCCTTGTTTGCCTGCAGCCATTCGAGTCCCTTCGGAATGCTCGCACTCATGCTGCCGAACTTGCCTTTTTCGTAAAAATAGGTGTCAAATCCCTGATCGAATCCGAAGAAACCGTTCACGCCGGCATTTCCCGTGAAGCCTCCTGTCACATATCCGTTCTGCTTCAGGATTTCCGCCAAGGTGACAAGTTCCGGGGAAAGTTTTTTCAAGTTTGAGAGCACCGAATTGTTCGGGGGATCGAACACGGAGAACTTGTTCGTCAGCCGGTGTTCAGATGGGTACACGCCGGTGAACCAGGACATCGACGCAGGGACCGTCCAGGAAGCCGTCGAAATGTTATTGGAAAAGCAGAATCCTTCTCTGGCCATTGCGTCGATGGTCGGCGTGATATCTCGCGAATAACCGAACGAGCCCACATGAGCGGCCTGCAATGCGTCAAAACTGACAAAGACCAGATTGCAGTCCTTGAACGTTGCCGGGACATTCGCCCAGGCGCGGCCCGGCAGGATCTCAGGCAGCATCAAGGACACCGCAAGAGAACCGGTTCCCAGGGCCGTGCGTTTGATGAATTCTCGTCTGCTGATCTTCTTGTTGTGAGCTGACATTGTGTAATCCTCACAGAATGATTCTGGCTGACTAGCCTTATAAGCTTGTACGGTACTAGAAATACAAAGGCGTTCCTATAGGCATCAGTCTGAATCTTGTATAGGAGTTTGTCCTATGGCCCGGGAACGTTTTTCTTGTTATCGGGCAACATTAATTTGGACGTTCAGCTCAAGGCAAGGACGTCCGCCGCTCACTTGGTCATTTCACCACAGTTCTTTCCATATGGTGAAATCACCACTGAACATGTTTTCCCCAAAGGCGTTTACAAAGTAATAATGGAAGTAATTATCATGGCAGTGATTATTGCCATAGTATTTCCAAGAGTTAAAAAGAAGAATTTCGCCGGGTATGAAAAAGCGCCTTTAGCCTCAAGAACAAATCTTGCAACTAACTCCGTATAGCCGTGCTGAAATCATGAAAACAAGACGATCGAAACTGTGTCAGGGAACATTCTGTCGGGAGGGGTTTTGCGATACTGAAGGACTCTTTCGAGACATCGCCCCCTTTCGCAGGTCCGCATCCTGGCGCACGTGGCCCTTGTTGCTGATGCTCCGATGGCAGGCCGAGCCCCCCGGCCGCATCGCTTCAAGCTGCGCACGCAACGGAACATTAAGTTGACACGCTTTTTCACTTACGCTACAATGGTGCAGATTTTATATGTTGCCACCAAAAAAAGGCCACGTCAGACCCGGGTGTTCTCTTCCTCATGAAGTGCGCTGCGCGGCAGAATCCCGTTGGCAGAAACGGTCAAAACGGGACTGCATTCATGAACAGCAGATCCTGTTCCTTTTGAAAAAACATTTTATTGCAGTTCTTGCTATCGCCGGTCTTTTCCTTGCCATCGGCTGCAGTAAGGAATCCTCGACCGTTTCCAAGCCGGAAGAGCAACGCCAGACCCTGATGATCGGGCTGGTGCCGGAACAGAGCCTGTTCAAACAAGCCCGCCGGTACGAGCCGATTGCAGAGTATCTTTCGATGCGCCTGGACATGGACATCCACCTTGCCGTCATGCCCACCTATGAACAAGTGCTGACGAACATTGCGCAAAGGAAGCTCGACGGGGCCTTTCTCGGGAGTCTGAGCTATATCCTGTGCCGCCAGCAATGCGGTATCGAGGTGCTCGCGCGGCCGGAAGATCTCGACGGACACTCCACCTACTACGGAGTTGTCATCGTTCGGAGGGACAGCAATATTCATTCGGTCAAGGAAGTCCGGGGAAAACGGTTTGCTTTTGTGGATAAATATACAACCGCCGGCTACCTGCTTCCGCTTGCCTATTTCAAGAAATGGCAGGTTGACTATAGGACCTATTTAAAAGAGTACTATTTCGCCGGCACGCACGAAGATGTCATCTATGACGTCATCGACCGGAAGGCCGATATCGGCGCGGTCAAGAGTTCGGTGCTGAACCGGCTCGCAGACGAGGATCCCCGGGTCAAGAACAACCTGATAGTTTTGTCGCGGACGATCGATGTGCCGGAAAACAGCCTTGCCGTCCGGCGAGACCTGCCGCAGCAGATCAAGGAACAGCTGAAGCTCGAGCTGCTTCGCATGCATGACGATCCGGAGGGGAGGCTCGTTCTGAAGAGCTTCAAGGCGCGCAGGTTCGTGGAGACCACCGACCGGGACTTCCGGTCGGTCTACCTGTTTGCCCGGGAGCTCGGCGTCGATCTGTCCGGTAAGCACGCGCCATCTTCGCCATGAAGAAGAAGATCATCATATTTTTCATCATTTCCATCCTCTTTGCCGCGACCGGCGGTACCTATTTGCTGATCATGAACGAGCGGCGGACGGAGGACATCGACAACCTGATCATGCTCCATCAGGTCGAGATTCTCCGCGGTCATCTTCTCCTGAACATTCGCACGGTTGAAGCAGACCTCTATTCTCAGGTATCCCGCCACCCGGAAAGCGTTGAAGCGATCGTCAGCCACGTCAACACCATGGAAACCACGATCAAGAGCTGCTTCGAATGCCATCACAGCGATAATATCACTGCCAGGCTGTACGATCTCGACGATCAGATCGACCAGTTCAGCCATGCGTTCAGCCGGATTCTGACGATGCAGGGGAACATGAAACGCCATGCCGACGAGGTGGAGCGGGCGCACATCATCGGCGACTCCCTGATCAGCAAGGTGAATACCATGATCGTGCTCACCAACAGCATGCTGAACAAACGCACGGAGATGTCCATCCGCGACATGAAGCGGACCAAGCTGACCATGATTGCGCTTGTCGCGGCGGGACCCATTCTGATCGCCGTGCTGAGCCTGACCGCCTATGCCGGATTCACGAAGCCGATCCGCGTGCTGCTGGGCGCGACGCGCAAGATGAAGGGAGGCGATCTGGATGTGCGGATTTCCGGGCTCCAGGACGAATTCCAGGAGCTTGGCGACGCTTTTGACGATATGGCGATCTCGCTGCAACAGAACACCTGGCGTCTCGAGGAAAGCGAAAAACGGTACCGCAATCTCTTTGAAAACGCGGCCGACGCCATCTTCATGCTGAGCCTGGAAGAAGGAAGCGAGGGAAAAATCCTGCAGGCAAACCATGCCGCCGCGGAAATGCACGGGTATTCTGTGGAAGAGCTCGAAACGATGAACATCGCCGATCTCGACTCGCCCGACGCTGCGTTAGGCATTCCCATGCGCATTGACCGGATGAAGAGCGGCGAATGGCTGAGGACGGAAATCACCCACGTTCACCGGAACGGCACGGTGTTTCCCGTCGAGATCAGCGCCGGTATCATCGAGGTCGGCGACAAGAAGTACATCTTAGCCATCGACCGCAATATTGCCGACCGGAAACGCGCGGAGGAATCGCTGCAGCGCGCGCAGCAGATCCGCATCGCCGGCGAGATGGCCACCGGCCTGGCGCACGAGATCAAGAATCCCCTCGCCGGCATCAAGGCCACCATGGAAATGCTCTCCCACGAGCCCTACCTTGCCGAGGAAGACCGGAACGTGCTCGGCAAGGCCATTGCCGAGATCAAGCGGATCGAGTACCTCATGAAGAGCCTGCTCAACTTCGCCCGCCCGCCGAAACCGCAATTCGTGAAAACCGACGTGAATGCGGTCATGGACACGGTGCTCGGCCTGGTGCAGAAGGATCCGTCCTTCGTCCGGGACGCAAGAAAAGCCATACACATCGTGAAGAAGTACGAGCAGCATCGTCCCGCGGTCATGGCGGACCCCATGCAGCTTCAGCAGATATTCATGAATCTCCTCCTGAACGCCGCCGACGCCATGAGCGGCGGGGGGATTCTCACCGTCGAGACGGCGTACGACAAGCCGTCCGACGGCATCCAGATCGCCATTTCCGACACCGGAACGGGTGTCGACGTCGCGATGATGGACAGCATATTCCAGCCGTTCTTCACGACCAAGCCGAAAGGGACGGGCCTCGGCCTGGCGATCACCCGCAGGCTGGTCGAGGAACATGAGGGCAGAATCACCATCACTAACAGGCCGGAAGGCGGCGCGTCATTCCGGATCCATCTCCCGGCCTACCGCGAAGGAGAGCCACAGCCATGAAGAAGAGCGGCAAGGTCTTTCTCGTCGATGATGATGAGCTGATCAATTCCATGCTTTCCCGGATGCTGAAGAACAGCGGGTACGACATCCGGACCGCCACGACCGTGGACGGCATCATTGAAAAAATCAACGCCTGGTGCGCCGACATCGTACTCCTTGACATCCGGATCGGCGATCAGAACGGGATCGATGTGCTCAAACAGCTGGTCGAGCAGGAATGCAAGACGCAGGTCATCATGCTGACTGCCGATGACACTGCGGAAACGGCGGTCAAGGCGATGAAACTCGGCGCCGCGGATTACCTTACGAAACCCTTCAACATCGACGAAGTGAAGATCGTCCTGCAGAATATCATGGAGCGGGGCAAGCTGCAGCAGGAGGTCGCCTACCTGCGGAAGGTGCAGTCCGAAGTGTTCGAAAAAGAGATCATCGGCGAGTCGCAGGCGGTTCAGGACCTGAAGACGAAGATCCGCAAGATGGCCGACGCTTCCGTATCGACGGTGCTGATCACCGGGGAAAGCGGAACGGGCAAGGAACTCTTTGCGCGCTATGCCCACCGCATGTTCCACGACACGTCGCGCGGCGGGTTTGCTCCGTTCATCCGCGTCAATTGTGCGGCGCTTCCGGAGACGCTTCTGGAGACGGAACTCTTCGGATATGAAAAGGGCTCCTTCACCGACGCGAAGGCGGACAAGAAGGGGTTGTTCGAACTGGCCGAAGGCGGCTCAATCCTGCTGGACGAGATCGGGGACATGAAGCACGTGCTGCAGGGCAAACTGCTCAGAGTCCTTGAAGAGCGGACCGTCCGCCCCGTGGGCGGCAGCGAGGAGATTCCCATCGACGTGACCGTGATCGCCACGACCAACCGGAATCTCGATGAAGCGGTGGCGCAGGGAACGTTTCGCATGGACCTTTTTTTCCGCCTCAGCGCGTTCCACCTTGCCGTTCCGCCGCTTCGGGAGCGGAAGGAGGACATCGGAGCGATCGCCCGTCATTTTCTTGCCACGTTCGAGAGCCGCTACAAGAAACCGTTGACCACGCGGATTTCGCCGGAAGCGGAAAAAATCATCTTTGCCTATCCCTGGCCGGGAAATATCCGGGAGCTGAGAAATCTCCTGGAGCGGCTCGTCGTGCTGGAGGGCGCGGAAGAAATCCTTCCCGAACATCTGCCGAGCTGGCTCACCCAGAAGGCGGAAGCGCCCGCAGAACCGCCGCAGGGAGAGGACAGGGGAGGGAAAATTCTGCTTCCTGCCAAGGGATTGTCGCTGGAAGAGCTGGAAAAGGATCTCATCGTCCAGGCGCTCGATCGGACGCATCACAACAAGACCCAAGCGGCAAAGCTGCTGGATCTCAGCTATGATGCGTTCCGCTATCAGGTTAAGAAGTTCGGGCTGGAATGAGAAGGGCGCAGGGCTAGTGCCCTGCCGGTGCGATGTTCGACGGTCGGCCGGACTCATCGGCCTGAAGATACAGAAGGCTTGCAGCAGCGACGAATTGAATGCCCGCGCGGAATGAACGGACCGAATCCGCGGGGACGCACCATCGGACGATGCCGTCGCGCCCCGGGGAGGAACCGTTCATCTTTACGATCTCGCCCGGCTTGAGCTCGGCATCGGTGCGGATGCATATGCCCGATTCGCTGATATCGAGCACGTCAGCTGCCAGGGCCCCCTGTGATCCCTGCGCGGCGATGGTCTTGAACGAAGCGGTTGACCCCGTCTGAGGCTGGCGGCGCGGATGCTTGCGCTGTTCGCAGGTGATCCAGCAGATCGTCGATTCCTCGTTGATGCCATGCGGTTCGTCATCGTGTTCCGTCCGGTTCTTTACCGTCATCAGCCTGTGGGCGGCCGCGCCGACCTGTTCCAGGTCAAAGGGCTTGGACATCAGGCAGTGGGCATGTTCCTGAATGCTTTTTAACATTGTGCCGGTGATCTCGCTTCCCGTCATGATGATGATCCGCGTGCGGGGCGAGATATCCCGCATGGTTTTCATCAGATCCAGGCCGTTTGCGTCGGGAAGGTGGATGTCAAGAAAGCAGAGATCGATAGGATGGTCCAAAATCGCCTGCATGCCCGCGGCTCCCTGCTCAACGGAAAAGACCGTCGTCGCCGGGTCGTGGAATAACGAAGCGATTGAATAGCGGATGAGGCCTTCGTCGTCGATGATCAGGATGTTCTTCATAAGATGCGTGTGCGCAAAACCGATGCAATCGAAAGGCGTACATTCTGTTCGTTCCGTTCCGGTATTCCAAGAAGGTGAAAGCAATTCCTGTACCACGGGAACACCAAGGGGCCGCAGCCAATTCTCCGGGCAATTACGAGCTGTTAAATAAAACTATGCCGCGCAGGAATGCCGCATCTTTATTTCCTGACGGTGAAATAACCGGAAGAGCATGGGAATTTTCCCGTTGCCTGATTGATCTGCATGCCTGCAGAACGGAAAGAAACGAACGGATGTTGACAATCATCAGGAAAAGGGGCGGTTTACGCGGACGACGAACCGTTTGACAGATGGTCTGATTCTTGCTAGAGTCATTCAGTGCGATCTCTGTTCAAGGACAGGTCCATGAGAAACCTCGCCCTTACCGCGGTCTTTGCCATTCTGCTGCTTCCCCTTTCCCGGGCTTACGCCGAAACGCCGCCTGCCCAGTCCTGCACCACCAAGTGCCATACCGGCATGCTGAAATCCAAGAACATCCATCCCGCACTCGGGACCTGCGATACCTGTCACCAGGCGGTCCTGACGCCTCATCCCCAGAAAAAGCAGAAGACATTCAAATTCACGGAAGAGGTTCCCGCGCTCTGCTACCAGTGCCATGCCGCTTTCGGAACGAAAAAGTATGTGCATTCCCCGGTGAAAGAGGGAATGTGTACCACCTGCCATAATCCGCACGATTCGAACGAGCCCAAGCTTCTTTCCCAGCCGATGAAAGAACTTTGCACGTCATGCCACGCCGACAAGTCCGGTTTCAAGTATGAACATGGTCCGACAGCAACAGGGGATTGCACTTCCTGTCATAATCCCCATGAATCGGAAAATGCGCGCCTGGTGATCAAGACCGGGGCTGATCTGTGTTTCCTTTGTCACACGGATATGCAAAGCGAGCTGAAGAAGAAAGTCGTGCATCCGGCGCTGCAGGGCGGCTGCACCTCCTGCCACAACCCCCACGGCTCGCCCTATAAGAAATTTTTCTCCGCCGAGGGCGCAAAGCTCTGCTATCAGTGTCATTCGCAGATCGAGGAAAAGCTGGCTGCGGCCAAAAGCGTGCATAAACCGGTGAAAAGCGAGCGGAGCTGCGCAACCTGCCATGCTCCGCATGCCAGCGACGGGCCGAAGCTCCTGGCCAAAACGGGAAAGGACCTCTGCCTGGACTGTCACAAGGACTTTCTCAAGAAATCCCAGACCGTACTGCACGGGCCCATCAAGGACGGCAAATGCACGCCTTGCCACGATCCCCATGGAACGCCGAACGACAAGCTTCTTGTCAAACCATTCTCGCCGGATTTCTACGTGACCTACAGCGATAGCGAATACCAGCTCTGTTTCAGCTGCCACAGCCGCGATCTGCTCCGCTTCCCCACGACCTCCTATGCCACGGGATTCCGCGACGGGAACAAGAACCTTCATTACCTCCATGTGAACCGAAAGGATCGCGGCAAATCCTGCAGGGTCTGCCATGTGATTCACGGAGGGGAGAATCCCAAGCTGATCGCCGACAAGGTGCAGTTCGGCAAATGGAACCTGCCCATCAAATTCATCAAGAACGACAACGGCGGCAGCTGCGCACCGGGCTGCCATCAGGCCTATGTCTACGACCGGAAAGCCTCGGGCAAGGATACGAAACCTGCAAAGGCTGCAGAACCGGACAAGGGCAAGAAAAACCTTCCGTGAAATCATTCAACGGGGTTGCATCGGACAGCGACCGCTCATACACGCGAGCTAAGCCGGCTCCCGCGCCTGATTCCTCTCCCGAGCGCGGCTCATGATCCGAGAAAAAAAGTCGCAATTCTTCGCCATTCACGCTATGATAGGCCACGACCGGGCAAGGTGCAGTTCCGACGTTGCGGAGCCGGTGCGTGTCCCGTTCTTTTCGTATCCACAGAGGGTTCTATGAAAGGTGTGTTCACACAACGGGCGCTTGCAGCCGCCCTGAGCATGCTGCTCGGTCTGTGCGCCGCCACCAGCGTGCATGCCGCAGATCTGATCGTGCCCACGGGCTATGCGAAGATCCAGGCCGCCATCGATGCCGCAGAATTTGGCGATCGCGTCATCGTCGAGCCGGGAACCTATCAGGAAGCCATCGTCCTGAAAGACGGCATCGAGCTCCTTGGCCGGGAGACGGCACGGACCCTCCTGAGCGGCGGAGGGAGCGGCCCGATCATCTCCGCCAGCGGATCCGTTTCCTCACCGATAAGCAATTTCACGTTCATCAATGCATCCGTGGGGATCCAGGTCTCGAACGATGCTTCCGGCCTCGCCATCACCAATAATGTCTTCGATATCGGAGCAACACCCGGATCCTTCGCAATCGTCATCCAGGCCTCCCCGAAAACCCAGATCCTGAACAATACCTTCGCAAGCAATGGGACAGCGATCAGCCGCGATGCCGACATCGACATCAGGAACAACATCTTCGCGAACAGCCAGACAGTTGCCATCGGCGGTCAGGCGGCGGCCTCGGCCAAGGTAAGCTACAATCTTTTTTTCAACAATGTCCTGACCGGCCCGACAGGGACCAACTTCCTGACCGGCGACCCGCAATTCGTCGACCCCGGCAAACGCGATTTTCACCTCCTTGACGTGTCGCCGTGCATCGACGCGGGAGATCCGCTCCTCGACCCCGATAGTATCGATAATACCGCCAGTGACATCGGCGCGTACGGCGGTCAGTATGCCGATCCCACGCCGTTCCCGGTCTCCGGCCTGGCTGTGGCCTCGATCACGGACACGTCCATCGAGCTTGTCTGGTCGCCGAACATGAGCTACCTGAACACTTTCGGCAGCTACAGGTTGTATTACGGCTATGCGCCCGGCCAGTACAACGGCACGGACGCGGAAGGCGGCGGCGCGCCATCACCGATCGAGGTGGGAATCGACACGACCTTCACGCTTCTGGATCTCAATCCACTCGCGCGGACGCCGTCAGCGCCTGTGCTGGACGATCCGGTTGCCGGCGACACAACGCTCAATGTTTCCTGGAAGCCGGTGGCCGGCGCAGCAGGATACACGTTGCACTATGGAGCGTCCTCGCCCGGCGAGCACTCCCTGGACGTGGGGAATGTTCTTTCCTATGCGCTAACCGGTCTCACGAACGGCCAGTCGTATCGCATTGCGGTCACAAGCTATGCGCCCGCGAACTACTATATCGCCGTGACGGCCCTGGACAGTACGCCGGATATGCATGAGAGCGCCAAATCAGCCGAGGTGGTGACGCAGATCGGACCGCTGCTCGAAAGCGGGCTCTCGAACATCAAGACCGAATATCCCGACGCAGCCGCCGGCTATCCGATTCTTGCCGATACCCGGGGAAAGTGTTTCATTGCCACGGCGGCATACGGCCAGGACGCGCCGGCGGTGCGCACCTTGCGCGTTTTCCGCGATCGTTACCTGGTGACCTCTGGATGGGGCAGGCGGTTCGTTGCCTGGTACTACCGGAACAGCCCGGCATGGGCAGCGTATCTGAACGACAATCCGGTTTTGAAGCCTCTTGTACGCGTCGCCCTCGCCCCGCTGGTGATCCTGGCCGCGATATTGACGGAGTCCACATCCGCAGCCGCTGCCGGGACAGCGCTGATCGCCGGCGCAACGGTATTTTTATCGAGAAAAAAGCGTGATGCCAGGAAAGGGTCACGCCCATGAGGTTGACGGCCTCCCTCCTGCTTTTTCTGATGCTGGTCGCGCCCCTTCCTCTCTTGGCCGCGGAACCGGACCTGGAATCGCCGCATTGGTCCGTGGAGATCAAAGGCGGGCTGTTCCATCCCGATCTGCCCGACTGGTCGCGCTATTACGATTCGCGGTGGATGCCGGGATACGGATTTGCGGCGGCCTACAAGATCATTCCCCAGATCGACATCGGCGGAAGCGCCGGCTCCTATTCCAAGAAGGGGCATAGGCTCAATTTTTACCACGGCACGCCCGCGGATTCCCAGACCTACGAGCTGAACCCGCTTGAGCTGTTCATCATCCTTCGCGGACAATTCGTCCAGGATCAATGGGTGATTCCCTATTTCGGGGGCGGGTGGACAACGCTGTACTACCGGCAGAAACTTCCGGAAGGGACTGTGCGGGGATCAGCGGGGGGGTATCATCTGCGGGGGGGGATTCAGCTTTCGCTGGACAACCTGGATGTCGGCGCTTCCCAGAAGATGTATTCCGATTATCACATTCTGCACACCTATTTTATCCTCGAAGCCGAACG
>JAKAHZ010000074.1 GCA_021814615.1 Nitrospirota bacterium
ACGTCATCGCAAAATACCGCGGCGAGAACCTCTACCTGCGGGTCGCCGATTTCTCCGCCATCGGCAAAAGCTTCGACTCCTTTGCCTTCGCCGCAGGCGGATTGGGGAGCGTTCAGGTGAATGCGACGCCCCACGAAGGATTCGGTTCCCAGGGCCTCCTGGAGCTGAACGCCGACGTCACCTACGGCGCCATCGGCGGGTTCAGCATTCCCTTCAACGAGCGGTTCTCCGCAGGTCTCACCGCCAAGATGCTGCAGCGCCAGAGCATCCACCACGACTTCACTGCGCAGGAGATTGTGGAGAAGCAGGACAACCTGGGCGACTATATCCAGGACGATTTGCGAAAGAAGGGCAGCGCCTTCGGCTTCGATGTCGGCATGCTCTGGAAGATCGAACCGGAATCCTATTGGCGTCCGGCGGTCGGACTCTCGGTGCTGAACATCGGCGACCTCGACTTCGGCGACGCGGGCAAGATCCCCATGACCGTGAACGTAGGCGTCTCAGCCAACCCCCGCATTCCCTTCTTCCGGTCTCTTATCCTGGGCCTCGATTATGTGGACGTGTTGAACAACTTCGACCAGGACAAGGACAAGATGAAACGCCTCCGCTACGGCGCCGAGCTGCAGCTCTTCGATGTCTGGCCCGCCGAAGTTTCCGTCCGGGTGGGCATGTACGAAGGCTATCCCACCTTCGGCGCCGACGTCCGTCTGCTCACTTTCCTCGTTTCCTACACCCTGTATTCCGAGGAAGTGGGCGCCTATGCAGGACAGGACAAGGACACCCGCCAACTGCTGACCTTCAACTTCGGCTGGTAGCAGCCAACATCCGCACACACAAAAGGCGCGCTCTTTTGAGCGCGCCTTTTCTTCTTCCGGGAAAGAGTGCCGCTTCATGAAGAAGCTCTGCACCCCCCTTCACGGCCCGGATCCGACAATACTGGTGTAAATCTTATCGCGTTCAGGCGACACAACCGGTCACGGCAACGCGTCCAGCGCCTCACGGACGATCTCCCGCACGTCGCCGTTCGGATCTTCGCGCAGGAAGAGCAGCGCATCCCGCGCGGATGGTTCCTTCATAACGCCCAGCACATAGGCCGCGTCGCCCCGCACCGTGGGATTCTCATGCGACAGCAGCGCGATCAGTCCCGGAAGCGCATCGCGGATCGCATGCGAAAACCCGCCGGCCAGGTCCTCGATGAGCGCCGTGGTCCCCAGCCGCACTCCCACGTTCGTATCGCTCAACATGTCGGGAATGTGCCGGGCAAGGCCGGGCTCCTGCTTGAACAGGGCGATAATGTTCTCCAGGAATCCCCTGCCCATATAGTCGATCAACATGTCCCGCATTTCGATGTCGTTCATAACGCGCCCACCTATTGTGACATACTAAGGATCACGTGGCGATTCGTCAAGACCTGAAGTTGCCGCCAGTTGATACGGAGAATTCCCTTGCAAAGCAGACGGTTTTCCTTTATGATTGCTCACGATGGATCAATCGCAGCAGCCCATTGAACCGCAGTTCCTTTCCTCGGCCCTGACCCAGGGCATCAAGCTCCGCATCGGCCAGATGAACAAGACTGAACACGAAGGCGTCGTTCGCGACATCGGCCGGTATGAGATCAACATCGAAGAGCACGGAAAGATCTCGACCCTGCTGAAGAAGGACATCTGCTATCTCGCGGCCCCTTCTCCGCTGATCGTCCTGCAGCCCCGCCAGGAGGACAGCGCCGCATCGTCCCCGGAAGCCGCTCAGGTAAAACCGAATGTGCAGCAGGAGTTCCTGGACAAGGCCATCCGGGAGAACCACCATCTCACGATCTTTCTGCTCACCGGCCAGCGCGTCAAAGCGGTGATCGAGAGCTACGACAACTTCACGCTGCTCGTCCGCGACGGCAGCCGTCAATTCCTGTATTATAAACACGCCGTGACCACGATCAACCGCTAGAGGATTTGGTATGGAAACGAATCTGCTCGACAAGATGCTGAGCGCTTATCTCGCCCAGAAGACCCCCCTTTCCATCGTGCTTCAGAACAAAGCCCGGCTCACGGGACGGATCAAGTCCTTCGACAGCTACGTCATCGTGCTGGACAACCAGAAAACAGAGATCGTGTACCGCCACGCGATCTCGAGCATCACCCCCGCGCCTGCGGCTCAGGCCGCTCCCAAAGGGGTCGAACAGCCGAGGCCCGCGATGCGGACGCGGACCGAAGCGGCCGCTCCCGTCCGGCAGAAACCGCACAAGACGGCCCCCCGGCCCGCTCCGGCCCCTGAGCCGGGGATCAACACCGGCATGAAAGAAGGCCTTCTTCGCTGGATGCAGGAGCGGAAAGCGAAATAGCATGCTTCGCCGCGCGCTGGCCCTTTCGTCGCTCTCCGGCCTGCTCCTTGTCGCGAGTTTTCCTCAACTCGATCTTGCCGTCCTTGCCTGGTTCGGGCTCGTCCCGTTCTTTCTTGCCCTCAGGAATCTAGAGCCCCCTCAGGCGTTCCTGGCCGGCGGCCTCTTCGGCCTGCTATTCTTCTGCGGCACCCTGTCCTGGGTGACCGGTTCCCTCCAGGTCTACGGCAGGCTCCCGTTCATCACCGCCTCACTCGTGACGCTGTTGCTCTGCGCCTATTGCGCGCTCTTTCCCGCGCTCGCCGGCGCCATCATGGCCAGGATCGGCTGGAAGCGCCCCGTTCTCTTCATGATCGCCGCGCCGTCGGTCTGGACGGCGCTCGAACTTGCGCGCGCTTCCGTGCTGTCCGGTTTTCCCTGGGCGCTCCTCGGTTACAGCCAGTACCGGTTCCTTCCCCTGGTCCAGACAGCGCAATTCGCCGGTGTCTACGGCATCTCATTCCTGATCGTGCTCGTGAACGCGGCAACGGCCCTGTTCCTGCTTGACCGGAAACGATTCGCTCCCTTGATCGCATCGGCAGCGATCCTCGGCGCAATCACCGCATTCGGCGCAGTCGCCATGAACAGGGCGACACCGGACCTGAATGGACGGCCTCTCCGCATCAGCGTGATCCAGGGGAACATCGACCAGGATACAAAGTGGGATCCTCTCTATCAATCCCTGGTCATCGGGACCTATCATCGCCTGACAGAACAAGCGCTTCAGGAAAAGCCCGATCTGCTTCTCTGGCCAGAGACCTCCACCCCCTTCTACTTCGGCGCCCGGGAAGGAGATGACGCGCGCTATTCCGCGGACCTGCGGGCCTTCATCGCATCACTGCAGACGCCGCTCCTGGCCGGCAGCGCATCGTACGAACGGAAACCCGACCGGACCTATGTTCTCAGAAACGCCGCGTTTCTCCTGGACAGGGGCGGCGCGACCGGAGCGGTCTATTACAAGATACATCTCGTTCCCTTCGGCGAGTATGTTCCCCTGCGGAGCCTCCTCTTCTTCGCGGGCAAGATGGTCAGGACTGCGGACGACTTCCAACCGGGGACGGAATACACGATCATGTAGGTTCCCGCCGGCCAAGGAGACGGGAAGATCGCTCTCGGCACGGTCATCTGCTATGAGATCATTTTCCCCGATCTCGTGAGGCAGTTCGCCGCCCGGGGAGCCCGTGTCCTGACCACAATCACGAACGACGCTTGGTTCGGAAGGACCGCTGCTCCCTACCAGCACTTTTCCATGGCCGTGTTCCGCGCCGTGGAAAACCGTATGCCCGTTGTCCGAGCGGCGAATACCGGCATTTCCGGTTTCATCGACGCGCAGGGCCGCATTCACGCGGCGTCGGAAATCTTCACTGAAGCGGTCCTGACCCGCGACATCCTTCCCTCTGACGGGCGCATCACCTTTTACACCCGCTACGGCGATCTCTTTGCCTGGCTCTGCGTTCTCGCAAGCATCCTGTTCCTTCTCCTTGCGGGAGAAGCGAAGCAACCTCGTAGTTGAGGATTTCCAGGCACTGCGAGATTGCTTCCCCCGCTTTATTCGTGCGGGGGCAGGCTCGCAAAACCGCTCATCGCAATGACAATCCCGGACTTTTCAGCAAGCTGCTAGACAATCGTAACGGCGTTCAGGGGATGGCTTTCCGATCAGCCGGGGCAGACCGATTGAAGGAAACCGACGGACTTGAGCCGTTTGCCGAGGATGTGAAGCGTGTGGTGGGAAAAGGCCTGGTCGAGCTCGCGAAGGATCTCCGCGGAAGGCTTGAGCCGGGTGAGCTTGTCCAGGTCCATGCGCAGCGCCTGATAATAGAAACCCACGGCTCCCGGCGAGATCAGCACCCGCGGTTCCCCTTCCGCCGCCATGCAGGCGGGGCAGAACACGCCGCCCTTGGACCCGTCGAAGATCATTTTTCGTTCCGGCTCACAGCCGCAGGACAGGCAACGGTCCAGCTTCGGCTGATACCCGAGCAGGGAGAGGAACCGGATCTCGAAGATGCGTCGCAGGAACAGCGGGTCTCCCCCGGCGTCGAGCAGGCGCAGGACATGGACCAGGAGGTGGAAGACCTCAGGATGTCCCTCGCCCTCGGGAGAGATCTCGCGAACCAGTTCGAGGATCGCCGATCCCGTTGCCATGCGCTCGAGATCGCAGGCAATCGAGAAGAGCTGCGTTACGATCTCCGACTGCTCGACGCGCAACAGTTCCTGGTGTTCCCGTTCGTAGAGATTGAGCCTGCAGTGCGTGAAGGGTTCGAGACCGGCGCCGAAGCGGCGGAAGGACTTGCGGGCGTTCTTGGCCACACCGCGGAGCTTTCCGCGGTTCAGGGAGAAGAAGGTGACGATCTTGTCGGCTTCCCCCAGGTTCGTGCTGCCGATGATGACTGCTTCGGTTCTGGATTTCATGCGTGGATCGTAAACAAGTCATATGAGCCACAGAGGACACAGAGGGCTCAGAGAAGATGCTCTCTGTGCGCTCCGCGGCAGATCTTGTTTTTACGGATTCGACGTATCTTACCTCAAAGGAGACGGCAACGGCAACAACTCATAGGGCGGCGGAAATGACAACGCCGATGCAGTCCTGCAAATACGGCGAAAGGGACAAGGCGCTATTAACAAAGAATTGTGACGGCTAGCGGAAATATATGAGGACAGGACCCTGACCGGAGGTTTTCACAACATCATTAGGAATGATCACAGGAACGGGGAAGGAAACACGGGCGGAGGCGGCAAATACGGACAGGCTATCCGTAGATGCCCTCTTCGTTTTCCGGATCGTCCATATCCCTGCCCACGATCATCATGGCGATCTCATAGGGAATGAAGGGTTTTTGCCGGAAATCGTTCGCACCGGCCTCGAGGAATTCGATGCCCCGGTCGCCTCCGCTGATCCCGATGATGACCGTATCCGAGCCTTTCTGGCGCACGTGCCGGATCAATTCCAGGCCGTTCTTGCCGGGGAGCTCGTAATCAGTGATCACGTAATCGTAGGAGTCTTTTTCCAGGTGATCGCAGGCCGCTTCCGTGCTGCTGCAGGTCGTAACGTGGAATCCGTAAGAATCCATTGCATATTTGAGGCAATCCTGGATCATCGCATCGTCATCAACGACCAGCACCCGTACCAGATCAGACATAGCTGCCTCCCCGGCGGCTTCGGCATCACGACGAAGGATAATTGATTCTTCCCGGTCCATCACGGAGACCTGCGTTCACGCATCAGGATTGTACATATATTTGCCATAACTATTTTTATCTGTTTTTCTTGATCCAGTATATGATAGATATGCAAACAATGCAAACTTTATTTCAGGGTATTTTTGGGGTACTCAATGTTTCCTTACTTTTATTACCATTTCTTTTCAACTAGTTAGAGTTTTTCTCCCTGTTGAACGGTAATAATTTTGGGAATTTTATTCTATTGCATCAGGAACAGCGGTTCAGGAGGGCATTCAGCTTCGTGAAATCATGGTAATGGCGCCTGCGGAGCAAACTCTCCTGCAGAGTCCGCATCCGAAGCACTTGGAGGGATCGATATGAGCGTGTGACATGCCGTGCCGTTTGTGACTGTCGATAGCCTGGAAATGACACGCCTCTTCGCACAGCCCGCAGCCGGTGCAGAGCGATGCATCCACCGCTGCGACCTGCTCAGCCCGCTCCATGGTCTCCACGGCGGTCCTGCTCAGGGTCAGCATGGCGAGGCAGTCCTCGGGCCGGCAGTTGCAGATCGCGCCGATAAAGGGCGTCATCATGGTCCAGATCGTATGGACTGCGCCCTGCTCTTCCATGGCCCGCATCTGGCTGACAGCGGCTTCCGCGGAGAGCGTTTCCAGGCCCTCGTTCTGCGCCTTGCCGAAATAGCTCATGTCGATGTCGTTGTACCATGCCTCGGGGCCGTAGCTCACCGCATAGCAGCACTGTTCTTCCTTCTTCGCGATATTCCATCTGCAGGCGCAGGGCATGCGTACGATCGTTGCCGCTCTCGTCACCACGTCGGCGATCTCCTCGATCGGCAGCACCTGGCCGAAATGCTCAGCCTTGGCCTTTTTGAGCATGGCGGCCTTGACCGCATCCGGCAGCTTTCCCTTTTTCCGGAAGATCGTCTCGAGCCTGCCCAGCGTCTGGAACCCTTCGCTGAATGCGGAGGACAGGAAGTTCTCGATATACTTCCGGCGCTCCAGGTCTGCAAGCAGGTCCTGGCTGTAGTTCGCTGCGTTCTTATACCAGATCTTTCCGTCGCCGTGTTGTGTGCAGAATTGGCACATGGGTTTTAAGACAGTACAGAGTACAACGTACAAAGGACAAAGTTCAGAGTTCAGAGTTCGTAGTTCGGAGTAACGACAAGGTACAGATTACAGATACAACAGTTTACTGAAAAAGTCCAGGATTGTCATTGCGAGGAGCGACTTTGCGACGAAGCAATCTCGTAGTGCCTTGAATTTCAAACTACGAGTTTGCTTCGCTTCGCTCGAAAAGACATCAAACTAACTTTTTCAGTGGCCTGCAAAGGGACGATGAGTGATGATTCCCCTTCGTGTTCTTCGTGCACTTCGTGGTGAAATATTTTCCTAAATCGATCCAAGGATTCCGTACTGGAAGCTTACGGAAAATGCGCGCCCTGCCGATAGCCGCCCTGGGTGTCGCGGTCATACTTTTCGTTCTTCCTTTTCATCCCTTCCAGCACCTGCACACTTCGCTACGGCATCTTCCGGATGCGCACCTCGATCCCCTTCTGGTCCTTGAGAAGCTCGACAAGCTTCGCCGGGTCGGTCTCCCCGTAATGATAGGGATAGAGCACCTTCGGCATGACCATCTTCGCCGCCTCCGCGGTCATCTCCGGGGTCATGGTATAGGGAAGGTTCATGGGGAGGAAGGCGATATCGATGTTTTTGAAGGTTTTCATTTCAGGGATGTTCTCCGTATCGCCCGCCACATAGACCCGCTTGTCGCCAAAGACGATGATGTAACCGTTCCCGTTACCCCTGGGATGGAAGGGCTCGCCGGTCTCGCGTTTGTGTACGAGGTTATAGGCGGGCACCGCCTCGATCTCCAGGCCCTCGACGGTCTTTTTGTCGCCGTTCCGCATCACCGTGCCGCTCCCCAGCTGTTTCGCGCCGATCTCGGTCAAAATGATCTGCGTTTTCGCCGCGCGGATCTTCTCGATCGCGGCGGGATCAAGGTGGTCGCGGTGCTCATGGGTGATCAGGATAAGGTCGGCCTTGGGCAATAATGCGTAATCGCTCAGTCTGCTGAACGGATCGACGTAGATATTCTTGCCTTTGAACTCGAAGAGGATCGATCCGTGGCCGATGAAGGTGATCGTAAGATCGCCCGAGGAGGTCTTGAAGGTATCCTTTTCAAGGTCGTGGGCCACCGCGGTGGTCGTAAGAGCAAAGGTAAACAAAAAAAGCGAAAGAATGATCTTGTCCATCGTATGCCTCCTTTAATGTACTAAAGAACCGCTTCACCCAAAACCCCTGGATCCCCGATGGAATCATTCGGGGATGACGAACAGAGTTCATAGAAACAATTCAAGACCGGAACAACTGCCTACGTAGTACGGCTCCTGCGTCAGATCATCTCTTCCACGGGCACGACAAAGCAGCGCACCCCTCCCTTGGGATGATCTTTCCGCAGGTCCAGAGTGATCCTTTTGATCTTGTCTGCATCGTCCTCGCCTGCCACGACCGTGAGAACGTCGTTGTCCCCCTGACTGTAGGTCAGTTTCGGCCCTGTTTCAGGCCCCACGCCCTTCACCGCCGTCCATTTAGTATAGGCCTTGATCCCGCCCTTCGCAATGGCTGCCATGACGTACTGATCGATGACCGATGCGTAGACAATAATGAACATCTTCACTGCAGCCCACCTCCCCTCGTCAGCTTCTATTACTATTATACGTTGGGGGATGGTCTTTCACATCAGACGCAAAACCCAAAGACGTTTTTGGACGCGGATAACGGCGGATTAATACAACTACGAGATTGCTTCGTCTCTAACGCTCCTCGCAATGACTAAAAGAGGAGCTTCTACCGTCGTCTACCCATGCGATCATTCCCGTCAGGCGACAGAGTCCGAAGGATAAAGCATTTCGGATGTCTGAGCCGCCAGTTACATCCGCGGCGAGTTTCCGAAATGCCCTGAGGACGACCGAGCATGACGGATCAGAATGATCGCCGGGTGCCCTTCTTTGGCTCACCTTTCTTGGGCACGCAAGAAAGGTGAGAAACCAACTCTTTTGCCACGAAGACGCGAAGACTCAAAGAGGTTTGGACGCGGATAACAGCGGATCAGAATCATCGCAGATGACCACGATCCTGTTCTTTTTTCTGCACCCCGGTTCGCAGTCCGCGCAGGCATGCCGGGATGTTCTGCGTTCTCGTCATCTTCCGCCATCGCAGCACTTCCCCTCGCCCGATATCGGGCTCGGCCGTGTCTGCCTGGCTCCGTGGTTTTTCCATTTCTCTGCGGCCGGTCGCATGCGTGCGCACGGACCTACTCACGGGATGCAGGGGCTTTTGGAAAGTCGAAAACACAAATCTTTGTGAACGCGGATAACGTCCGATCTGGCCCTTGATCGTCATCCCCGAATGACTCTATCGGGGATCCAGGGGATTGCTTTCTTTGCGACCTTTGCGAGCTTTGCGAGAAACAAGCCTTTGCTTTTCTCTGCGGCTCTGCGTCTCTGCGCGAGACATCTTCTACATCTTTCTCAGCGCCTCGAAAAGCCCGGAAACGACCTCGCTCATCCTTTTGTAATCCAGCTTCTCCCCCGTATCGCCGGGTTCATGGTAATTGCCGTTCCGATAGAAAGAAGTATCGGTGACCATGAAGGCATCGAAGCCGAATTTCCAGAAGTTCCGGTGGTCTGAGAAATCCACGCCGGTGATCGACGAAAAGGTGTTCAGGGTCTCCACAGGAAGGCTCGAAGCCCGAGTGAAGCCCTTTTTCACCTTGCGAGTGAAGGACCGGGAGGATAGGTTCCCGACAAAGGAAATGAAATTGCCTTTATCGGGAAAGAACCAGCCCACGATCGCGGGATACTGCTGGCACCCCTTCTCTTCACAAAAGTACCCGATCATCTCCAGCGAAATCATTCCCTTCACCGGCGTCTTCTCGTCTGCGAGTTTCTTTGCATAGACATAGCTCCCCATCTTCGTCGTGCCGAACACGGGCGGCTCTTCGAGGCTGAAGGCAATGAAGCGGATGGTCCGCTCGGCGGGTTCTCGCGCGATCATGCGGGCAAGTTCGAGCAGGCCTGCAATGCCGCTGGCATTGTCGTCCGCGCCCGGCGTGCCTTCGGCAGTATCGTAATGCGCGCCGATGACGATGATCTCTTTCTTGTCCGGGTTCCACCCCTTCACCTCGGCGATGACGTTGTAGTAGGTGATGTTTTCGTAGGAGAATGCTTGGCGCGAAACCATGCAGCCGAAGGAACGGAATTGCGATTCGATGTAATCAGCGGTTTTGTTCAGCTTGGTGATATCTCGATAGGACCTGATGCCGATCGTTTCGGAGAGAGTTCGGACCGTGGCGGCGAGATTTGTTTCCGTGATGTTTTGTGGCACGCTTTGGGATGCGGCGACCTGAGGGAGGCAGAGAAGAATGGCGATGATAGGCAGTAGTACTTTCATGGGGGGGCTTGTGATAACGCGAAGCTAACCCGCTGCCTGTTTTTTGGCAGTCCGAGTTGGACGCTTGGTTAAGCGAGTGGCGGGCACGAACTTTATCTCAAAACGGCATCCGACAGCACGTGCGTACGTCTTGAGAGTAGACAAAGAAGGTGCATGTTTTCCCGCAGCTTCCAAGCGCGATACCGCGTTTTTCGTCGTTCCCATCCGTTCCGCAACCGCTTCTTGCGTTAGACCGATTTTTGAACGGGCGGCAAGCATCTCACGCGTAAGACGGTATTCTTCTTCAAGCTCCTCGTATGCTTTCCGGAACCTTTTACGTTTCGAGGCCTTTTCAAGGAAAGCCTCATGATCGTGAGAAACGGGTTTGTACTTGATATCAGCCATTTTTTATTTCCTTCATTCTCTTCCGGGCAAGGCGCAAATCCTTTTCCGGTGTTTCAGGGTCTTCTTAATGAAAGCATGCAATATTACAATCCGTTGACAATTAAAATAGCAGTGTCAAGTAGGTTGGGCTGAAGATAATGAAGCACAAAGGTCTTTGTTCTGAATGTTGAGCAAGGCAAGCCTTTTGCCCGACCTACAATTTAAATCAATGCAAAGAAGGGCAAAGTTAAACTATGCTGGTTTGCAACTTCTTCAAGTTGTTTTATTATCTCAGAATAATGAGCTTTAGTTTGAATTTGTGCAAATTTTGACATCAGATTCTTTCGCACATCATCTGTCAAGTGCGGAAGACATATCATCAGGCATTGATCGAAATACGCTATTGCAGATATTACATAAGAATTTCTTAAGTATGAATACTGTGTGATGACAAATAGGAAGATAGCTAGTAGAAAAGAAAGAAATGAGAGTTTTGCTTCTCTTTTCTTCACTTCCAAATCAAGCCCACTCAATCCTTTGTCTTTCAATGTTGATTGGATATCGGTCCGAATTTGGTCTTCGCCACCAAGGGATTTAACATAATATTCACTAGTTGCAATACCAAGAACACCGGAAGATATTAGAGTTATTAGCATTACGATAAACAGAATTGGCCTATGAACATGTCGTCGCGCGATATCTCGATACATAGAGTTTACGGCAGATGTCATGCCAAGAGTCAATATTCGAAGTAGTACACGTCCAATTTTCGAAAGTATTGGCTTGAATGCCGTCTCCCAAAAACCGCTACCAAGTGCACCCAATAGAACTGTAAGTAAGATGTACAAAAACCACGTTTTGATATCTGTTGGAAACATAGCCTGGCTCCCTTTACCTTATGCAGCGCAGAAGCGCCGAGATATCGCGCGAGTCACGTGCATCCTTTGGCGCGTCGCTGTGGTACGCGCTGGTTAGGCTGTTCTAGTCTGCTGACCATCGCGCAATGAAGGCTGCCGTCGGTGCCTTTGCACGTTCCATCAGCGCGCCACCGCCTACAAAGGTGCCGAGCATTCCAGCTTGGGTGCCTGCGACCAGCGTTTCACCCTGCCAGCTTCGGTTTGCTTTTAACCAGTTCTGAGGACTAAATACTTTATTCGCCGATTCATCCTGCAGCCTGGCCGACTGCATGGCATTCTCAATACACGTGGCTGCGAGTGGCAAAATCTCTGCCGTTGCTTCCAATGCTTTGACAGTTGCTTTGGGATCGACCACAAGCGTTGGTTGCTTGTTGATGGCATTGATTAAAGCCGACACAGCAAAGAGCACGTGATACTTGACGTGCATCTTCCCCGCTTTGAGTTCATTATTCAGATTCAGATTAGGCCACGCCACCTCGATAGCGTTCATCCATTGATGGAGTGTAAGCATGGATTCTGGAGAGTAGCCAGTTTTGAACAATGTCTTGTAGTATTCATCGAACAACTTCTTTTCATTGGCTGCATAATTGGGCCGTTGGCAATGCCACGCCATGAGCATTTTTGCAAATGTAGCCGCATCAACCACCTTTGACGGGTCCTTGGTCGCGGGCGCGACATCACCACGCTTAGTCATAAACATACCATCAGGATACCGCGTTTCAAACGCCTTTTTGAGCCCGACCATGACGCGATCGTTGCTGCGGAGGTCGCGCGGCTTGACAACACTTTGCGAGTTTGTATTAATGCTGATCCGGTCCCCGAATGTGCGATCTTTGATTTCGTAAAAGCGGAATAACACGTGGGCATCCTTCGATTCGTGAGACCGAATACGTTCCGATGCCGAATAGATCGTGTTGAGCGATTGACAGCCATTAACAACACTTAAGCCATCGACCGTGAGAGAGCTGCGATTTGGACTGAGCTCCATAGCGTCGCAGAGGGCGGTAATTCCATTATGGTAAAAGAAGAAATCGTGAACTTTGTCGCTGTGTATTGTTCTGCTGAGTTCGCGGTTGACCTTATTTGAGCTACCCAACGACTGCCGCACGTTCTTGGCAAAGAGTTTGCCATCCGTGATACCAGGTAAGTTTAGACATTCTCGGAGCGGAACCGCAGCAATGACAGTTCTTGCGCCAGGAAGATCCATCGAAAGGGTCTTCGCCGGATCGAGCGTGATCGTGTGCCTAATCGCTGGCAGCACGCGAGCTTCCGCTTCGGCAAGCCGCGTTTCAAGTGCGGGAGTGTCGATCAGATGTAGACTTGCCGCAAAACCATCGAACTCGCTGAACTTATCTGCATAAGCAGCTAAATCCGCCTTCGCTGCATCAGTCAGCATTCCGGTTGTCAGCAACTCGAAGTCTATGCGATAATCGTCATCCAATGCAGTACGAATCGCTTCTATCTTCTTCTTCAGGCGGTCATTGCAGTCTTTCTGGAGAGCACTGAGGTCTTGGAGCCGCACCCACGCAGATAGAACTTCCCGAAGCGGCTCCGCATCCACGTTCCCAGTATTTATGAACTTGCCTTGCACGATGAGGATACGCTGTTCTGTGTCGTCAACGATAACAGCATCAATCTGCTTGTCGTTAGCTCCATCGGTGATGTCGTCGCGTGTCGCCGCATCGTCCCGGAGCAGAACTCGTCGCAAATACCAAGCTACAAATCGTTGGCCGTCGTTGGGAAAATACCCCTGATAGAATGGGTCGGTACCGATCTCTTGTAGGATTTGTTGTAGCATTCTCGCGCTCTCCTCCATTCTTTAGTCAACAATTGATTGTCTATCCATCCATGGTTAGTAAATCACGAATATTCTTTCTTTACTGTCCGAGCAAGAACATTGCCTTCTTCCCCTACACATACCTCTTCTTCTTCAGCACATACCCCGTCAGGAAATAAAACGCCGCCGTCAGCACGATCGAATACATCGCCGCCAGGCCCAGATACATCCAATCCGCATCCGCTCCGCGGAGCGAATTGCCCAACTTCATCATTTTTTCCGAATAGGGCGCGAAAGTCGGCCAGATCATATAGACCGCGTCCACGAAGAACTTGACCACCTTGAGCAGGACCGCCAGGCCGCTCTCGCCCAAGGCTTTGATCCCTCCTGCAAGCATCACCTTCAGCCAGTAGAACATCCCCTCCCGCAGCACCAACAGCACAAAGAGCGCCATGACCGGATGGAACACCACGGACAGGAAGGTCGCGAAGGCCATGAGGCTCATTGCCTGGAAGTATTCGTTCACCACGATGAACAACACGCCGGACTGGAACGGAATGCTCCAGACCATGAAGAGCACCGACGCGATCAGCAGGCCGCCGGCAAAAAGCACCGCAGCCACGAGGCCCGCGGAAAGGAAGCTCCCGAGCAGCCAGACCTCGGGCAAACAGGGCTTCGTGAAGATCATCTTTACCGAACGGTCGCGGATATGCTGCGACACGAGCATCAGCCCCAGCCCCACGGTCACGATGGTGCCGAAGCTGGTCACCATATTCAGTACAACCTTGATCAGGTCCAGATGCTGCGATTTGGAGGTAAAGACGATCGCCGGGATGGAGGTGAGGCACATGACCAGCACGATGAAGAGCGCCGCTGCCACGAGCAGGCGGTTCCTCCGGTAGAAGAGCATGTTCGTTTCGATGTTCGCCCAGAGCTTCGCGTACATGCTAGGCCCCTCCTTTCAGCACGGCAAAGAAGGAGTCTTCGAGCGTCGCCCGCTTGAGCGTGCATTCGATCAACTTCCTGCCCGGCAGCACCATGAGCCGCATGAACTCGTCCAGTTTCTCCGCCGGGATCTCGCCCTTCACGGACGTGGAGGTCTTCACCAGGACCTTAAGGAACTCCGGCAGCGGCTCGAAAGGCGCGCATTCCACCTGGTAGGCCTCCAGGCTCGTGCCGCGGAGCCGCGCCATCTCGTCCTGCACGACCACCCTGCCCTTGTTCATGATCGCCGCCCGGTTGCAGATCATCTCGATCTCCGACAGCACGTGCGAGTTCAGGACGATCGTGGCGCCCTTCTTGTTCAGCTCCACCAGCACGTCCCGGAACTCCTTGACCGCGATGGGGTCCAGGCCGCGTGTCGGCTCGTCGAGGAACACGAGCTTGGGATCGTTGATCAGGCACTGGGCAATGCCGACCTTTTGCTTCATGCCCTTGGAACACTTCGCCATGCGCAGGTCCCGGAACTCTCCAAGGCCCACGCGGTCGATGGCTTTCTTTACCGGCAGGCTGCCCGTGACGCCGTGCAGGCGGGCGTAAAAGCGGACCGTTTCCTCGACAGTGAGGTACTGGTGGTAATGCGGCTCCTCGGGCAGGTAGGCGATGTCGCGGAACAGGTCATGCCCCGGCTCTGGCGTCTTGCCGAAGAGCGAGACCGAGCCCTGGTCCGGCCGTACGAGGCCCAGGAAGCAGTACATGGCCGTGGACTTTCCCGCGCCGTTCGGTCCCAGGAGCGCGAAGATGTCCCCCTGCTGCACGGAGAGGGAGAAGGAATCGAGCGCCCGGATCGTGCCGCGCAACAGGCCCTTGCGGAAACCGACGGAGACGTTGTCAGCGGTAACCATCATTTCATGCAAAACTCCTTATTCAAAGAGGTGATCACTTCTTCGTCCGTCTTCCCGGCGAGGTCCATGGATTTGAGCTTCGCCTTGATGCTCTTGGCAGTGCCGCAGGTGCATTCCATGAGCTTGTGCGTGCACCCGCAGGGGCAGTTCATCTTCATGGCAATGTCGCGCGCCCTGCCCGGAGGCACGTCATCCTCGGGATCTTTCTTCTTTTCCTCTTCCGCCGTTGCCGTTATCGCGGTAGCGATGGCAGGTCCGGTCTTCTGCAGATGGAGGAACGCTTCTTTGGTGATGCCTGCACCGGACTGAATGATGGTGAGCGAGACCTGCAAAGGAGCTTCGAAGGCCACATCGGCATTGGCGATCGGCCCCACTTCATAAAGCGTGATCCTGCCGTCAGCGCCGATGAAGACCGTGGTGGGGAATCCGCGCACGCCGAAAGCGCGCTGTGCAACGCCTTTGTCGATGGCAACGGGATAAGTGACGTTGAACTCCTGCAGGAATCCGCGCACAGCCTCTTCCCGTTCCTCCGAGTCGATGCCGATCATCATGACCGGCTCGTTCTTGTGCTTTTCCGCGAAACGGACCAGTTCCGGCATCTCGGCCTTGCAGGGGCCGCACCAGGTGGCGAAGAAGTTCAGGATGATCGCTTTCTTGCCGATATGCTCGGAAAGCACGAACTTCTCCCCGCCCAGAAGATCGAGGGTGAGCTCCGGCGCGATCCGTCCCTGCCAGGCAGCAGGCTGGCGTATGGCTTCGAAGATGTCCTTTTCTTCGCCGGAAGGCTGTTTTTTCGCGCTGAAGTGGAACAGGAAGGCAACCAAGAAGAGCAGCAAGGCAATGGAGCCCGTGGTTTTCGAACGCACGATCCCTCTCCCTTTTTATCGTATTCGATGGCGGGTCATCCTCGGTCATCGGCCAGGATGTGTCCCGCAGCACGAGAATATAGAAAACGCGGGGAATAGTCAAGAAAATGCGACGAGTAGGGAAAACCAAACAGGGGCCAGCTGCCAGGGTCAAGGATATAGCAACCAAACCCGATAAAAGACATATTGGACGCGGATGAACGCGGATAAACACGGATGAAATCTCCAGATCGTCATCCCCGAATGACTCTATCGGGGATCCAGGGATTTCAGTCGTTGCCCTTCTCTGCGCCTCAGCGGCTCTGCGCGAGACAAGTCTTTTACCACGCTGACGTTCACGATCCTGTTCTTTTTTCTGCACCCCTGTTCGCAGACCGCGCAGACATGCCGGGATGTTCTTCGTTTTCGCTCATCTTCCGCCTTCGCAGCACTTCCCCTCGCCCGATATCGGGCTCGGCCGTGACTGCCTGGCACCGTGGTTTTACTTGTCCATACAGCCGGTCGCATGCTTGCGCGCGGTCCTGCTCACGGGATGCAGGGGCTTTTGAAAAGACAATAACACAAATCTTTCTGAACGCGGATAACGGCGGATAAATCCGATCAACTATGAATTTCTACCATTTTCTGCCATCCCCATGCGATCATTCCCGGCAGGCGACAGAGTCCGAAGGAAAAGCATTTCGGATGTCTGAGCCGCCAGTTACATCGGCGGCGAGTTTCCGAAATGCCCGGAGGACGACCGAGCATGACGGATAAGAATGATCGCCGGGGTGCCCTTCTTTGGCTCACCTTTCTTCGGGCAAGCAAGAAAGGTGAGGAACCAACTCTTTGCCACGAAGACGCTAAGACTCAAAGAATACTACGAGATTGCTTCGTCTCTTACGTTCCTCGCAATGACATAAGAGGAGCTTCTACCGTCGTCTACCCATGCGATCATTCCCGGCAGGCGACAGAGTCCGAAGGAAAAGCATTTCGGATGTCTGAGCCGCCAGTTACATCGGCGGCGAGTTTCCGAAATGCCCG
>JAKAHZ010000075.1 GCA_021814615.1 Nitrospirota bacterium
CCGTCTTCTTCACCAGGCCGATAGCCTCTTCGAGGCTGTACCGCTTGGCCGGGTCCACCAGCGCTGCAACTGCCTTGAACTTCTTACCTGCCATTGTTTCCTCCCTGCGGTCCAAGCGGCCGTTGTGGCCTCCCGCACGATTGCGTATCGGAACGCGGAATAGCGAGTGCGGAATTTTACCATGCACTCCGAACTCCGCACCCAGAACTGAATTAGTCGATGACTTCCAGGCCCATGCTCTTGGCGGAGCCTTCGATCATGCGCATGGCCGACTCGACGGTCGCCGCGTTGAGATCGGGCATCTTGGTGGTCGCGATTTCCTTGATCTGGGCGCGCGTCACTTTGCCGATCTTCTCCTTGTTCGGCGTGCCGGATCCTTTGACGATGCCGGCGGCTTTCTTCAAGAGCTCCGCTGCCGGCGGGGTCTTGGTTATGAACGTGAAGGAGCGGTCGGAATAGACCGAGATGATGACCGGGACGACGGTATCGCCCATCTTCTGCGTCTTCGCGTTGAAGGCCTTGCAGAATTCCATGATATTGACGCCGTGCTGGCCGAGCGCCGGGCCTACCGGCGGCGCCGGATTGGCCTTCCCCGCGGGAACCTGCAATTTGATCTTTGCCGTAATTTCCTTAGCCATGGATGATCCCTACCTCACTAGTGAACTATGCACGCTGCAATACGCACCATGCAGTTTATTTCTCTTTTTCCCGCTCCACCTGGAGGAACTCCAGCTCCACCGGCGTGGAACGGCCGAAGATGCTGACCATCACCCGGAGCCTGCCATGCGCCGGATTGACATCCTCCACATTGCCGATGAAGTTGCTGAAAGGGCCGTCGATAACGCGGACGCGATCGCCCTTCTGATACGCCACCTTGGGCTGGACGGGTGCAACCGCCCCCTCCTCCGCCTGCTTCAGGATATGGCTGACTTCCTCTTCGCTGAGCGGCGTGGGATTCGTCGTTCCGCCGACGAAGCCTGTTACCTTCGGCGTATCCTTCACGACATGCCACGTATTGTCGTCCATCTCCATCTCGACCAGAATATAGCCGGGGAAGAATTTACGCTGCGATTTCCGCTTCTTCCCGCCCTTGAGCGACAGCACTTCTTCCGTCGGCACGAGGATCTGGGAGATCCGGTCCTGCAACCCCAGCTTGGAGACGGTCTCCATGATGCTGGACTTCACCTTGTTCTCGAAGCCAGCATAGGTGTGCACTACATACCAGTTCTTAGCTGCCATAGCTCTCTCGATCTTATTTGAAGACTGCGGTCATGAGCTTGCCGAGTGACATATCCACGATGCCCAGGAAGACCGCTGCAATCAGCACCGAAACGATCACGACCCACGTCGAGCCGATGACCTCTTTCCTTGATGGAAACACGACCTTCTTGAGTTCCAGCTGCACATCCTGGAAGAATTCTGCGATCCGCTTGAACATACCCTGTGCGCCTCTCGTGGTAAGATTGGCAGGCCAGGAGGGACTCGAACCCCCAGCGGCCGGATTTGGAGTCCGGAGCTCTACCAATTAGAGCTACTGGCCTGTGCAAGAAATCGCCGTCAAAAGAACGGGGAAAGCGGTGTCCGCCTCCGTCCGTTCTGATGTGGAATTACGCCTTGGTTTCCTTATGAACCGTATGCTTGCGGCAGAACCGGCAGTACTTCTCGAGGTTGAGCTTGTCCGGCGTGTTCCGCTTGTTCTTCGTCGTCGAATAGTTCTTTCGCTTGCACTCGCCGCAAGCGAGCAGGATGATCTCTCGCATTTCTGTCGCCTCGTTTCCTCTAATATAGCCGGCGGAAGGATACCGCCTTACGCCTTACGGCAGTTATTCGATAACCTCGGTGATCACGCCGGCGCCCACGGTGCGGCCGCCCTCGCGGATGGCGAACCGGAGTCCCTGGTCCATGGCGATCGGGGTGATCAGCTCCACCGAGCAGGTCATGTTGTCGCCCGGCATCACCATCTCCACGCCTTCCTGCAGCGTCACTACGCCCGTCACGTCCGTCGTCCGGAAGTAGAACTGCGGACGGTACCCCTTGAAGAACGGCGTGTGACGGCCGCCCTCTTCCTTCGTCAGCACATAGGCCTCGGCCTTGAACTTCGTATGCGGGGTGATGCTGCCCGGCTTCGCCAGAACCATGCCGCGCTCCACGTCTTCCTTCTTCACGCCGCGAAGCAGCACGCCAACGTTGTCGCCCGCCTGGCCCTGGTCCAGGAGCTTCCGGAACATCTCCACGCCCGTCACCACCGTCTTCTGCGTCGGCTTGATGCCCACGATCTCGATTTCGTCGCTCACCTTCACGATGCCGCGCTCGATGCGGCCCGTAACCACCGTGCCGCGGCCCGCGATCGAGAACACGTCTTCGATCGGCATCAGGTACGGCTTGTCGATGTCGCGCTTCGGCTCGGGGATGTAGCTGTCCAGGGCGTCCATCAGCTCCAGGATGCTCTTGTACTCGGGAGCGTTGATGTCCTTGCTCTCGCTCTGGAGCGCCTTCAGGCCGCTGCCCTTGATGATCGGGGTCTTGTCGCCCGGGAACTGGTACTTGGACAGGAGCTCCCGCACTTCCAGCTCCACCAGCTCCAGGAGCTCGGGATCATCCACCATATCCACCTTGTTCATGTAAACGACGATATACGGAACGCCCACCTGGCGGGCGAGCAGGATGTGCTCGCGGGTCTGGGGCATCGGGCCGTCGGCGGCAGACACCACCAGGATGGCGCCGTCCATCTGCGCCGCGCCGGTGATCATGTTCTTGATGTAGTCGGCATGGCCCGGGCAGTCCACATGGGCATAGTGGCGCTTGTCCGTCTGGTATTCCACGTGCGCCGTGGCGATCGTGATGCCGCGCTCGCGCTCTTCCGGCGCCTTGTCGATATTGTCGTAGGACACGAAGCTGGCCATGTTCTTGAACGCCAGCACCTTCGTGATCGCCGCCGTCAAGGTCGTCTTGCCGTGGTCCACGTGGCCGATCGTTCCCACGTTCACATGCGGTTTCGTCCGCTCAAATTTCGCCTTTGCCATGTTCCCGCCTCCTCTGGGAAGTTGAAAGTCCTTCGTTACTTCTTAACGGTATCGCCCTTCACCTTGGCGATGATCTGCTCCGAAATGTTCTTGGGCACTTCTTCGTAGTGCGCGAACTGCATGGTGTACGTCGCGCGGCCCTGGGTCTTGGACCGGATGTCCGTCGCATAACCAAACATCTCTGACAGCGGAACCTGGGCCGTGATGACCCTGCCCGATCCCCGCATGTTCATTCCCTGGACCCGTCCACGGCGAGAGCTCAGGTCTCCGATGATGTCGCCCATATACTCCTCGGCGCAGACGACCTCGACAGCCATGATCGGCTCGAGCAACACCGGATTTGCTTTGGCCGATCCTTCCTTGAAGCCCATGGAACCGGCGATCTTGAATGCCATTTCAGAGGAATCGACATCGTGATAGGACCCATCGATGAGTGTTATCTTGATGTCGACCACAGGATATCCGGCGAGTACGCCGGTCTCCATGGCCTCTTCGATACCCTTCTGCGTCGGCGCAACGTACTCCTTCGGCACGGAACCGCCGACGGTTTTATTGACGAACTCAAATCCCTTGCCCGGCTCCTGCGGCTCCATTTCAAGGACGACATGACCGTACTGACCGCGACCGCCGGACTGACGAATGAACTTGCCTTCTGCGGTGACCTTCTTCCGGATCGTCTCGCGATAGGCCACCTGGGGTTTACCCACATTCGCGTCAACCTTGAACTCACGCATCAGGCGATCCACAATGATCTCAAGATGAAGCTCGCCCATTCCCGAGATGATGGTCTGGCCTGTTTCCTGGTCGGTGAACACGCGGAACGAAGGATCTTCCTGCATGAGTTTCTGGAGCGACAGCCCGAGCTTTTCCTGATCTGCCTTTGTCTTCGGCTCGATCGCCACCGAAATGACCGGATCGGGGAAAACCATTGCTTCCAGAATGACCGGCTTGTTCTCATCACAGAGAGTATGACCGGTAAGCGAGCTCTTCAGTCCCACTGCAGCGCAGATATCACCGGCATAGATCTCCTGGATCTCTTCACGCTTGTTCGCGTGCATCTTGAGGAGACGCCCAACGCGCTCGCGGACGCCCTTGGTCGAGTTATACACATAGGAACCTGAATTCAGGGTTCCTGAATATACCCGGATGAACGTGAGCTGGCCAACGAACGGATCCGTCATGATCTTGAAGGCCATCGCCGAGAAGGGTTCGCCGTCAGAGGCCTTTCGTTCGATCTCGGTGCTTGTCTTCGGATCCACGCCGGTCACCGGAGGAATGTCCAGCGGCGACGGGAGATAGTCCACGACAGCGTCGAGCAGGAGTTGGACGCCCTTGTTCTTAAAGGCTGATCCGCAGATGACCGGGAAGATCTTCATGGAGATCGTCCCCTTGCGGATCGCCGCCATGATCTCCGCCTCAGTGGGCTGCTGGTCGTTCAGGAACTTGTCCCCGACAATTTCATCCACATCGGCCAGCTTCTCGATCATCGCAGTTCGGTATTCCTGCGCTTTCAGCAGGAGGTCCGCGGGGACGTCCTCGACCACATACTTCGCGCCAAGCGTCTCATCATCGAAAAGAACGGCCTTCATCTTGACGAGGTCGATGCAGCCGCGGAACTTGTCTTCGGCGCCGACGGGGATCTGGATCGGCACGGGGTTGGCGCCCAGCCGGTCGATCATGGTCTGGACGCTCATGTAGAAGTCCGCACCGATGCGGTCCATCTTGTTCATGAACGCGATGCGGGGAACCTTGTACTTGTCGGCCTGGCGCCAGACCGTCTCGGACTGGGGCTCGACGCCGCTCACCGAGTCGAAGGCCGCAACAGCGCCGTCAAGGACGCGGAGCGAACGTTCCACTTCGATGGTGAAGTCCACATGGCCCGGAGTGTCGATGATGTTGATGCGCTTATCGCGCCAGAAGCAGGTCGTGGCGGCCGATGTGATGGTAATACCGCGCTCCTGCTCCTGGACCATCCAGTCCATCACAGCCGTGCCATCATGCACCTCGCCGATCTTGTAGGACACGCCCGTGTAGAACAGGATGCGCTCGGTCGTCGTTGTCTTCCCGGCATCGATGTGCGCCATGATGCCGATGTTCCGGGTATTTTCGAGTGAATACTGCCTAGCCACTTCCGCCTCCGCTTATCAGATACGCCCTACCAACGATAGTGGGCGAAGGCTTTGTTTGCCTCTGCCATCCGGTGGGTGTCTTCGCGCTTCTTTACCGACGCGCCGGTGTTGTTCGATGCATCGAGGATCTCGCCGGCCAGTTTCTCGACCATGGACTTCTCGGGCCGGGATCCGGCATAAAGCCGCAGCCAGCGAAACGCCAGGGACAGGCGGCGGGGCTGCTTGACTTCAACAGGCACCTGGTACGAAGCGCCGCCGACGCGACGGGACTTCACTTCCAGCGTCGGCTTCACATTCTCCACGGCCTTCTTGAAGATCGCTAAAGCATCGCCGTTCGTCTTCTGCTGGATGCGGTCGAGCGCCCCGTAGCAAATCGACTCGGCAGTGCTCTTCTTGCCCTTGCGCATCAGCACATTGATGAACTTGGCCAGCATCTTGCTGTTGTATTTCGGGTCCGGGAGAATCTCCCGCTTGACAACTACCTGTTTCCTCGGCATAGTCGGTTCCTTTTGTCCTTCAGCGCGGTCATACCGCGCAACTCGGCATGTCGTTTATTTCGGCCGTTTCGCTCCGTATTTCGATCGGCCCTGCTTCCGGTTCGCCACACCCACGGTATCGAGCGTGCCGCGCACGATATGGTAGCGTACGCCGGGAAGGTCCTTCACACGGCCGCCCCGGATCAGGACGATTGAGTGCTCCTGCAGGTTGTGACCGACGCCCGGAATGTAGGTGGTCACTTCCATGCCGTTCGTGAGCCTCACGCGGGCAACCTTGCGGAGAGCGGAGTTCGGCTTCTTCGGCGTGGTGGTGTACACCCTGATACAGACGCCGCGCTTCTGCGGACAGGACTTGAGGGCTGGGCTCTTCGTTTTGCTGATCGCGAGCGTCCTTCCCTTCCTCACCAGCTGACTGATTGTAGGCACGTCGATAACTCCTTAAAAAACAGATAAATGGCCAGCGAAAAACGCAGGCCATACATTGAGTCAAAACCCGATGATTATACGTAGCATTGGGGTCTTTGTCAAGGCTTTTTTCAGTGTATTTACAAAATAATTGCTCTTCAAAACCTGCGGCGAGAACCGCCTTCCGGCGGCCTCGCCATGAGCTTTTTCTAGGTTATTCCTGCACTGCCTGCTCCTGCGGCACTTCGACGAAGGTGTTCCGGTATTCCGCCATGCCCGTTCCAGCCGGAATCAGGCGGCCCATGATCACGTTCTCCTTGAGCCCGATCAGGTCGTCGATGGCGCCGGTGATCGATGCTTCGGTAAGTACTCGCGTCGTTTCCTGGAACGAAGCCGCCGAAATAAAGCTGTCCGTGGTAAGTGATGCCTTGGTGATGCCCAGAAGGATCGGCCGCGCCGTGGCCGGACGGCCTCCGTTGGCAATGACCGCCTCGTTCGCCTTGGAGAAGGCAAACCGGTCGACCTGCTCTCCGATCAGGAATTCCGTGTCGCCGGCGTCCTCGATGCGGACCTTGCGGAGCATCTGGCGGACGATCACCTCGATGTGTTTGTCGTTGATGGAAACGCCCTGCAGCCGGTAGACCTGCTGCACCTCGTCCACGAGGTACTTCTGGAGCTCCTTGGGGCCGAGGACGTTCAGAATGTCATGCGGATCAACCGGTCCGTCCATGAGCGGCTCGCCGGCAGTCACCCAGTCTCCCTCGTGAACATTTACGTGTTTGCCCTTGGGAATGAGGTATTCCTTTTCGTTCCCCATGCCGTCTTTCACCAAGATGCGGCGCATGCCCTTCACGAAGCCGCCGAACTCCACCGTGCCGTCGATCTCGCTGATGATTGCCTGCTCCTTCGGCTTGCGGGCCTCGAAAAGCTCGGCCACGCGCGGAAGACCTCCCGTGATGTCCTTGGTCTTCGTCGTTTCCCGCGGGATCTTGACCAGGATGTCCCCGGGGAACACGTCCTCGTTCTTGTCCACAAGGATGTGGGCGCCTGCGGGCAGGAGATAGCGCGCCACGGCGTTCGATCCCGGCAGCTTCGCGGTCTTGCCGTGGGCGTCCTTGATGGAAATGCGCGGCCGCAGGTTCTGGTCCGGATAGTCGATAATGACCTTGCGGGCAAGACCTGTCACCTCGTCCACTTCCTCGCGCATGGTCACGCCCTCGATGATGTCGCCGAAGGCGATCTTGCCGCCGATTTCGGTCAGGATCGGGAGAGAGTAAGGATCCCACTCCACGATCTTCTGGCCCAGGTCTACCTTCTGACCGTCCTGAACCTTGAGTCGCGCGCCGTAGATGATGGCGTACCGTTCGCGCTCGCGTCCCGTTTCGTCGAAAATGGCGATATTGCCGTTTCTCGACATGGCGACATAATCGCCTTCCTTGTTCTTCACCGTGTTGACATTCTGGTACTTCACGACACCGGCGTTCTTTGCCTCGAGAACGGTCTGTTCAACGACCTTGCTCGCTGTACCGCCGATGTGGAAGGTCCGCATCGTGAGCTGCGTACCCGGCTCGCCGATGGACTGAGCGGCGATGATGCCGATGGCCTCGCCGATGTCGACGATCCTTCCGCGGGCCAAGTCTCGGCCATAGCAGAGCTGGCAGACACCCCTGCCCGCCTGGCAGGTGAGCACCGACCGGATCTTTATCTTGTCGATCCCCGCCTCCTCGATACGCTTCACGAGGTCCTCGGTGATCTCGCTCTTCGACGCAATGATCGTCTCTTTCGTCACCGGGTCCTTGATGTCCTCGGAGACCACGCGGCCGAGGATACGCTCGGACATGGGCTCGATAATCTCGCCGCCCTCCACGAGGGAGCCCACGATGATGCCGTCCGTCGTGCCGCAGTCCTCCTGAGCAACAATCATGTCCTGGGCCACATCGACGAGACGACGCGTCAGATAACCGGAGTTTGCGGTCTTGAGGGCCGTATCGGCGAGACCCTTGCGGGCACCGTGGGTCGAGATAAAGTACTGCAGCACCGTCAGGCCTTCGCGGAAGTTGGCGGTGATCGGCGTTTCAATGATCTCGCCCGACGGTTTGGCCATGAGGCCGCGCATGCCGGCGAGCTGGCGGATCTGCTGCGTGCTGCCGCGGGCGCCGGAATCGGCCATCATAAAGATGTTGTTGAACGACCGGGCTTCCTGGAGCTCCGCCTTCTTGGACACCCCGTGCTCCACGGCCTCCATGCCGAGTTCGGCCATCATTTCGTCGGCGATCTTCTCGGTCACGTTGGCCCAGATGTCGATTTCCTTGTTGTACCGCTCGCCGTTCGTGATGAGACCCTCGGTGTACTGATGATGGATCTCCATGACCTCTTTTTGTGCGTTCTCGATGAACTTCTGCTTCTTGCTCGGGATGTGCATGTCCGAGATGCAGATGGATACGCCGGACCGAGTGGCGAAAGTGAAGCCGGTTTCCTTCAGGTCGTCCAACAGCAGAACGGTCCTGCGGAGGCCGAACTTGCGGTAGCATTCGTCGATGAGTTTGGCCAGTTCTTTCTTGGTCATCTCCTTATTGATGAAGGAGAAAGGAATCCCCTCCGGCAGCACTTCGCTGAACAGGACCCGGCCGACGGTCGTCTCCTCCAGCTTGCCGTTTATGCGGCAGCGGATCCGGGCGTGGATGTCCACCTCGCCCTGGTCGAAGGCGATCCGCACCTCGTGGGGGCCGGCGAAAATCATGCCCATGCCCCGCGCATTGACGCGGGCTTTCGTCAGGTAGTAGCAGCCCAGCACGATGTCCTGCGACGGGACCGCGATCGGCCGCCCGTTCGCCGGAGACAGGATGTTGTTGATCGACAGCATGAGCACCCGTGCCTCGAGCTGCGCTTCAACGGACAGCGGAATATGCACGGCCATCTGGTCGCCGTCGAAGTCGGCGTTAAAGGCCGCGCAGACGAGCGGATGGAGCCGGATGGCCTTGCCCTCGACGAGAACGGGGTCGAAGGCCTGGATACCCAGGCGATGCAGCGTTGGGGCACGGTTCAGAAGCACCGGATGCTCCTGAATCACCTCTTCGAGCACGTCCCAGACCTCGGGCCGCTCGCGCTCGATCATCTTCTTGGCGCTCTTGATCGTGGTTGCATATCCCTTCTCTTCCAGCTTATTGAAGATGAAGGGTTTGAACAGCTCCAGCGCCATCTTCTTCGGCAGACCGCACTGGTGGAGTCTGAGATCCGGGCCTACGACGATCACGGAACGGCCCGAATAGTCCACGCGCTTGCCGAGCAGGTTCTGGCGGAACCGGCCCTGCTTGCCTTTGAGCATATCGGAGAGGGACTTGAGCGGCCGCTTGTTCGGACCGCGCAGAACGCGGCCGCGGCGGCCATTATCGAAGAGGGCGTCCACGGCTTCCTGGAGCATGCGCTTTTCGTTCCGAATGATGACCGATGGCGCTTTCAGTTCCTCGAGTCTGCGGAGGCGGTTGTTCCGGTTGATCACTCGGCGATAGAGATCGTTCAGGTCGGAGGTGGCGAAACGGCCGCCTTCCAGCGGCACCAGCGGACGGAGCTCCGGCGGAATGACCGGCACAACGTCCAGGATCATCCATTCCGGCTTGTTGCCGGACTTGCGGAAAGACTCGATCACTTTCAGCCGCTTCGTAAGTTTCTTCTTCGTGGCCATGGACGTGGCAGTCTCGATCTTCGTCCGGATGTCCTCGGACTCCTTCTCGAGATCGAGCGCCCGGAGCATCTCGCGGATCACCTCGGCGCCCATGCCGGCCTTGAAGCTGCCCGGGCCGTATTCCATCTGCGCCTTGCGGTACCGCTCCTCGGTCAGCGGCTCCTTCTCCTTAAGCGGCGTGTCGCCGCCGTCGAGCACCACGAAAGACTCGAAGTACAGGATCTTCTCGAGCTGCCGGAGCGTCATGTCCAGGAGCGTGCCGATGCGGCTCGGAAGTCCCTTCAGGAACCAGATATGCGCGACCGGCGACGCCAGCTCGATGTGGCCCATGCGTTCGCGCCGCACCTTGGACTGGATCACCTCGACGCCGCACTTATCGCAGACGATGCCGCGGTGCTTCATCCGCTTATACTTGCCGCAGAGACATTCCCAGTCCTTGATGGGACCGAAAATCTTGGCGCAGAACAGGCCGTCCCGCTCCGGCTTGAAAGACCGGTAGTTGATCGTTTCCGGCTTCTTCACCTCGCCGAAGGACCACTCCTTGATCCGCTCCGGCGAAGCGATCCGGATCCGGATCGAATCGAAATTGATGTCTTTCGGCTTATCGAACAGACTCAGCACGTCCATCCGTGCCTTCGTATCTATGCCCCGTTTTTCTTCCACGTTCATCCTCCTCCGGGCCCGCGGGCCCGGTCACTCGCATCGTCTGGAGACAGGTCCGCCGTTCTAGCGGGCCGATGAAATCTTTTCGAGCCCGATCAGGCGCTCCGTGCCGTTCTTCCGCTCGATCAGTTCCACGTCGAGGCAGAGGCTCTGGAGCTCCTTGATCAGCACATAGAACGACTCGGGCAGGCCCGGTTCGAGCGTATGCTCGCCCTTCACGATGGCCTCGTAGATCTTGGCGCGGCCCGACACGTCGTCGGACTTCACCGTGAGGAACTCTTGGAGACAGTATGCGGCGCCGTAGGCCTGGAGCGCCCAGACTTCCATTTCACCCAGCCGCTGGCCGCCGAACTGCGCCTTGCCGCCCAGGGGCTGCTGCGTGACCAGCGAATAGGGGCCGATGGACCGTGCATGGAGTTTGTCATCGACGAGATGATGCAGCTTCAGCATGTACATGTAGCCCACGGTCACGGGCTTGTCGAAGAGGTCGCCAGTCCGGCCGTCGAAGAGGACCGACTGGCCCGTGGCCGGGAGTTTCCCTTCCTTGAGCATGGTCTTGATGTCATTCTCCCGGGCGCCGTCGAACACCGGCGTAGCCACATGCAGGCCCAGGGCCTTGGCAGCCCAGCCCAGGTGGGTCTCGAGAATCTGCCCCACGTTCATACGGGACGGGACTCCGAGGGGATTCAGCACGATCTCGACGGGTGTCCCGTCGGGCAGGTAGGGCATGTCCTCTTCGGGAACGATACGCGACACCACGCCCTTGTTTCCGTGGCGCCCTGCCATCTTGTCGCCCACAGAGAGTTTGCGCTTCATCGCAACGTAGACCTTCACGAGCTTGACCACGCCCGGGGGAAGGTCGTCGCCGCGTTTCAGCCGGCCGATTTTCTCGTCGTAGACGGCCTCGAGCGCCTGTAGCTGGTTCTCGGCGCTGTCCAGGATCTCCTGGAGCTTGGCGGGATACTCCTCGGACTCAACCTTGATCTTCGGCAGGTCCTTCTCCGGCAGTTTGTCCAGGATTTCGGCAGTGATCTTCTTCCCCTTGGCCAGTTCGGTCTTGCCGCTCTTGGAGTTCACCACCTTGTCTGCGGCGGTCTTGCCCGAGAGGATGCGGCGGATCCGCTTGAACTTGTCTTCCTGGATCGCCTTCTTCTCTTCGTTGTATTCTTTCTGCAGCCGGGAGATCTCTTCGCTCTCCTGGGTTTTGAGCCGCTCGTTCTTGTCTTCGCCCTTGCGCGAGAAGACCTTCACGTCGATAACCGTTCCCTCGATGCCCGGCGGTGTGTAGAGCGATGCGTCACGCACGTCGCCAGCCTTCTCGCCGAAGATCGCGCGGAGCAGTTTCTCCTCGGGCGTCAGCTGGGTCTCGCCCTTGGGCGTCACCTTGCCGACCAGGATATCGCCCGGCAGGACCTCGGCGCCGATGCGGATGATGCCGTTCTCATCCAAGTTCCGGAGCGTTTCCTCTCCCAGGTTCGGGATGTCGCGGGTGATCTCTTCCTTGCCGAGCTTGGTGTCGCGGGCCTCGATTTCGAATTCCTCGATGTGGATCGAGGTATAACGATCCTCTTTCACCAGCTTCTCGGAGATGATGATGGCGTCTTCAAAGTTGTACCCGCTCCAGGGCATGAATGCCACGAGCACGTTCTGGCCCAGCGCCAGCTCACCCATGTCCGTTGCAGGGCCGTCGGCGATGATCTGACCCTTCCTGACCTTGTCGCCAATCCGGACGATGGACTTCTGATTCATGCAGGTGTTCTGGTTGGAACGGTGGAACTTGGTCAGGGGATAGGTGTCGACGACCGTGCGGCCGCGGGCATCCTCGCCTTTGACCACGATGGCAGTGGAATCGACGGCCTCCACCACGCCGTCTTTCTTCGCCGAAACGATGGCGCCCGAATCGCGGGCTGCCACGCGCTCCATGCCCGTGCCCACTACCGGGGCCTGGGGCCGGAGCAGTGGCACTGCCTGGCGCTGCATGTTCGATCCCATGAGCGCGCGGTTGGCGTCGTCGTTCTCCAGGAACGGAATGAGCGCCGCCGAAACCGAAACGATCTGCTTCGGCGACACGTCCATGTACTGCACTTCCTCGGCGGTGACGAGCTTGAACTCGCCTCCCACGCGGGCCGAGACGCTCTCGACGGCGATCTTGCTGCGATTGTCGATGGGCGTATTGGCCTGCGCAATGACATAGTTCTCGCCGTCCACCGCCGAGAGGTACTCGATGTCGTCGGACACCTTGCCCGCCTTCACGCTGCGATAGGGGGCTTCGATGAACCCGTAATCGTTCACCCGTGCGTAGGTGGCCAGGGATACGATGAGTCCGATGTTCGGACCTTCCGGCGTCTCGATGGGGCAGATGCGGCCGTAGTGCGTCGTGTGCACGTCGCGGACCTCGAAGCCCGCGCGCTCGCGCGTCAGGCCGCCGGGGCCCAGCGCCGAGAGCCTGCGTTTGTGCGTGATCTCAGCCAGCGGGTTGGTCTGGTCCATGAACTGCGACAGCTGGCTGGAACCGAAGAATTCCTTGATGGCCGCAATAACCGGCTTGGGATTGATGATGTCGTGCGGCATGAGCGCATCAACGTCCTGAAGGCTCATGCGTTCCTTGATCGCGCGCTCCATGCGGGCCAGGCCCACGCGGATCTGGTTCTCCAGGAGCTCGCCCACGGACCGGACGCGCCGGTTGCCCAGATGGTCGATATCGTCCACCTCACCCCTGCCGGTGCGGAGGTTGACGAGATAGCGGATCACCTCGACGACATCCTGCGCTGTCAGGGTGGTCTTCTCCATGGGGATGTCGAGGTTCAGCTTCTTGTTGAGCTTGAGCCGGCCCACCGGCGACAGGTCGTACCGTTTTGCGTTGAAGAACATGCCCGTGAAGAGGTTCCGGGCCATGTCGATCGTCGGCGGCTCACCGGGACGCATCTTGCGGTAGATTTCGAGAAGCGCCTCGTCGGAAGTCTGGACCTTGTCGGCAAGGAGCGTGTCGCGCATGGCGGAGATCACGTGGATGCCGTCCATGTAGATCGCTTCCAACTTCTCCACCTTCGTGGTCTGGACCTTGGTCAGGAAAGCCTCGGTGATCTTCTCGTTCGCCGGCAGCAGCACCTCGCCCGTCTCGGGATCGATGACATCGCGCAGCACGACGCGGTCGATCAGGTCCTCGCGGGAGATCGGGATCTCCGTGATGCCCGCGGACTCCATCTTCTTGATGGCAATCTTCGTGATCTTGGCGCCTTCCTTCACGATCTGCTCGCCGCTTGACTTGTCTTTGAGCGTGATCGGCGCTTTCAGGCCGGCAAGCACGTCGGAGACGTTCCGGGCAAACCCGTCCTTCTTGATGCGAATGTCCTCGATGGGATAGTACATTCGCAGCAAGTCCTCGTTCGAATAGCCGAAGGCCTTGAGCAGGATCGTAGCCGGAATCTTCCTGCGGCGGTCGATGCGCACGTAGACGATGTCCTTCACATCGAATTCGAAATCGAGCCATGAACCGCGATAGGGGATGATCCGCGCCGAATAGAGGATTTTGCCGCTGGCATGTGTCCGGCCCTTGTCATGGGTGAAGAAGGCGCCCGGGGAGCGGTGCAGCTGGCTGACCACGACGCGCTCCGTGCCGTTCACGATAAACGTGCCGTTCTCGGTCATGAGCGGCAGGTCGCCGACATAGACTTCCTGCTCCTTCATGTCTTTGACCCGCTTGGTCGCGGCCTGCTCATCCTTCTCGAAGAAGACGAGGCGGATCTTGATCTTGAGCGGCGCAGCAAAAGTCGCGCCGCGCTGGAGACATTCCCACAGCGAATATTTCGGCTCGCCCAGCGAATAGCCGAGATAGTCGACCATGGCGGTCTCGTTGAAATCGTAGATGGGATAGACGCTCCTGAAGGCGGCCTGCAGCCCCATGTCCTTCCGTTTGTCCGAAGCAAGGTCCTTCTGGAGGAATGTGTCGTAGGACCGCTTCTGGATCTCGATCAGATCGGGGATCTCCAGGATCGTGGGAATCCGCGAAAAGTCCTTCCGTGCCCTGTTCTGTTCCCGCTTGTCTTTCGTCATCTCTGCACCTCACATACCGCGATGAATGCTGACCGCAAAAGGCATCGTGGCCCGTCCATCCGCTCTTTCAAAAGCCGCAGAACACCGGATCACACCATGCACTTTGCGATTTGCACTGCCTTTTTCCCGCTGCACCTAAAAACGCAAAAAAGTCCTTTGCCCTCCGGTGACCCGGAGGGCAAGGACTTGGTCGATTCGCACAGGGTTCGTGCTTACTTGATCTCGATGGTCGCACCGGCCTCGGCGAGCTTCTTCTTCATCGTCTCGGCCTCTTCCTTCGCGACACCGGTTTTCACCGGCTTGGGAGCGCCTTCCACCAGGTCCTTTGCCTCCTTGAGGCCCAGTCCCGTCAGTTCGCGCACGACTTTGATCACGTTGATCTTCTGGGCGCCGGCATTGGCGAGGATCACGTCGAACGCGGTCTTCTCCTCAGCTGCCGCTGCGCCTGCGCCGCCGGCCGCACCGACCGCCGCCACGGCCACCGGAGCCGCTGCGGACACGCCCCACTTCTCTTCGAGCATCTTGCTCAGTTCAGCCGCCTCCAGAACGGAAAGGCCGCTCAGTTCGTCAACAAGCTTTGCCAGATCTGCCATTGCAGTATATCCTCCTCATGGGTTTCAAACGGTTTGGTATTGTACTTCCTTGTTCGTGAAACGGTGAATCCTATCCTTTGTCCGCCTTCGCCTTGAGCACCCGCGCGATCTGACCGGCCGGCGCCTTGAGCACGCCGACGATCCGCGACGGGGGTGCCTGCAGGAGCCCCACGATCTTGCCGCGGAGCGAATTGAGCGACGGCAGGCTTGCCAGCGCCTTGATATCGGCCTGCTTCAGCAGTTTGCCGTCCAGAACGCCGACCTTGAGTTCAAGCTTCGCCTGGGTCTTGCTGAAGTCGGACAGCACCTTTGCCGGAGCGACCACATCATCGTAGCCGAGCGCGATCCCGACGGGCCCCACGAAATGCTCCATCAGCGGAGCGAGCCCGGTGCCTTCCGCCGCCTTGCGCGCCAGGGTGTTCTTCACGACCCGGTATTCGACCTTCGACTGCCGCAGCTTTGAACGGAGCTCGGTGATCTGCTCAACGTTGATCCCGGAGTAGCCGGTGATGACCGCCGTCTTCGCGCGGGAGAACTTGTCATGGAGCTCGTCGATTGCCGCTTTTTTCTCGTCTCTGTTCACTCTGATCCTCCTTTCTTTCAAGACTTCCCGATGACGCCCCGGGAACCTCGAAAGAAAGTGAGAGCACGATCTTCGGTTCACCCGGGTCTCGGCAGGCTCCACTGGGAATTAAACGGGACCCCCATATCATGCTCCCGTGCCTGCTGTCTCGGACCGCACCCTCCGGTAGGGAGGGCCGACCTTTTATGATGCCGAAGCTGCGAGGTCGAGAAAAGGGAGGATAGGCGATGCCGAACCTCTCGACTTCTCAACTTCCCAACTTCGCGATTTACTCTACCCTGCGATCTTCTCGATCAGGATCGTATCCATCTTGATGCCCGGTCCCATGGTGGTGGACACGGCGACAGCCTTGACGTATTTGCCCTTGCTCGAAGACGGCTTTGCCTTCAGGATCGATTCCAGCACGGCCTTCGCGTTGTCATAGAGCTTCTTCTCATCGAAGGACGCCTTGCCGACGGGCACATGGACGATTCCCGCTTTCTCGACGCGGTACTCCACCTTACCGGCCCGGATGTCCTTGATCGCCTTTGCGATATCGAAGGTGACCGTTCCGGTCTTGGGATTCGGCATCAGGCCGCGCGGTCCCAGCACCTTGCCGAGCCGTCCCACGAGGCCCATGATATCGGGCGTGGCGACAACGACGTCGAAATCCGTCCACCCTTCCTTCTGGATCTTGTCGGCCAGGTCCTCGGCACCCACGAAATCGGCGCCGGCCTCCTTGGCTTCTTTTTCCTTCTCACCCTTGGCGAACACGAGGACCTTCACGGTCTTGCCTGTTCCGTGCGGCAGCACCACCGTGCCGCGAACCATCTGATCCGCCTGCTTGGGGTCCACGCCGAGGTTCACCGCCAGATCGACGGTCTCGTCGAACTTGGTCCGTGCCGTCTTCTTCACCAGGCCGATAGCCTCTTCGAGGCTGTACCGCTTGGCCGGGTCCACCAGCGCTGCAACTGCCTTGAACTTCTTACCTGCCATTGTTTCCTCCCTGCGGTCCAAGCGGCCGTTGTTGGCCTCCCGCAC
>JAKAHZ010000076.1 GCA_021814615.1 Nitrospirota bacterium
CGGGAAGCGTGCCTTCCGCGGAGAGCACCACGCGCGATCCGTTCATTACATCCCAGTAGGTTCCTGCAGCTGCTTTCTGTCCGCCTTTGGTCAACATTGTCGTGCCCTCCTTTCGGGTCTCTCTCTTTTCTTGATTCGAGAATAGCAAAGCATCACAAAAAGGGAAATGGGGAGAAGTTCCTAGGGGAAAGGGAAAGACTTCCTATGCGGATAGTTGCAGATCGTAGCAGACAACATATTCGGTCTCATGCAACAGAACAGTTGACTCTCGCGCAGGAATTCGCTATTCTCAGCCAAAGATCAGTGTCCCAGTGTCTATCCTAGGCGCGACCGAAGGAAGATCGAATAGATATGATGAGAAATCTAATTGGGCAAGACGTAGGACTGATGACAAGTCGGTACACTTTTATTAGTCTGATACTGTTAGCTCTCTTTTCGAGGCCTTCTTTTGCTGAGGATGTCAGTTTCATCAAAGAATATACTTATATGGCAAGTGATATTGATAGCAAAGTATCAAGTCGCGCTATTGCCTTAGAGCAGGTTAAAAGGACGTTGCTTGACCAGCTTGGGACTTATCTGATCAGTGAAACTACAGTAAGAGATTATAAAATCACGAAGGATCAAATTACGACCCTTACTGCTGGCATTGTGAGCGCGGTGATAATTGAGGAGAAATGGGACGGTAAGAGCTACTATCTCAAAGCAAAGATTTCTGCAGATACTAACGAAATAGCTAAATCGATTGATGCTCTTCGGCATGATATGCAGAAGAGCAAAGAGCTTGAGGAATCCAAGAAGAGAGCTGAAGAAGCAATGACAGAGGTGGAGCGCCTCAAAAGAGATTTGGAATCAGTGAAGATGGATACACAAAAGCAGGGGGATTATAATTCCGCCATTAGAAATATAAGTGAGTCTGAGTGGTTTGACAGAGGAATGGCATTGGTTTTATCGAAAGATTATCGAGCTGCGATTGCAGCATTTACTAACGCAATTGAGCTAAATCCACAGCAAGGAGAAAATTATTTCCGTCGGGGGCTCTTATATTTTCTATTGCACAATCACAGTCAGGCTATAGATGATTTCAGCATGGCCATAAAGATAAAACCCAAAGTCGTGGATGCATATTATTGGCGAGGATTAGTCAATGATAGTATAGGAAATAACAATGGTGCTATGGACGATTACGATAGGGTTATTACATTGAATCCTAAATACGCTGAGGCATATGATCGGAGGGGTGCTTCCTACTGCCGACTTGGCATAAACGACAAGGGTATAGCCGATTTAGACAAGGCAATTCAGTTGAAAACCAATTTTGCTGAGGCGTATTTGCATCGCGGGACGTGTTACATAAATCAAAAGAAACATTCGCTTGCAATTAAAGATTTGAACAGGGCTATTAGTTTGAATCCAAGGTATGGCGAAGCATATTTCATGCGAGGTCTAGCATATGGCTTATTAGAGAATAGAAGTCAAGCTGACGATGACATAAGTATTGCGGCAAGATTAGGTAATCTTGACGCTCAAGAATTTCTCAAGGAGAATGGCAGTGATTGGTAGGCAATAACAGCGATGTTTCAGGGAAAATCTGCCCATTAGCCAAACTAGCGAAAAGAAAAGAAGCGCTCTCAAGCGCTGCAGCCGCATTATTATTGCGGGAGGTTGTACAGAAAATGGATCCTAAAGCAGATGATCTTATTGTGGAAATGGAGAAACTTCGTGCTGAGAATCTGACCGAGTCATATATGTTTCCGACTCGTCAAGCTCATCTTATGGCACAGTTATTAGTTCTTCTTGCAAAAGAACAGGAGCAATCGGCGGACAAAATGGAGCAGCAAACAGAGAGGCTGATTCAGCAAACCGATATCCTAGTTAAATTTACAAGATGGCTATACGGTCTGACCGTCGCGTTGCTAATCTTGGGGGTGATTCAACTAGTAACGGCATTTTGCCATTAGGTCCATAATATCCTGAACATGAACTGGTACAACTTCACATCAAATCGGTGTTTCTTTTATGATCTACTGTTTCGATACAAGTGCTCTGAATTGTCTCCACGATGACACGGAATGCGCGAATATAACCGTCGGTCTCACGTCGACCAATATAGTATGGATTACAGCATTAAACGTAATTGAAGCAGGCATAACCAATGAGGTAGTACGCCGAATATCTCTGCTAAGACTTCAAAAGCAACTCGGGTGTGATACTAGGCCATTGCAGATACCCAATCTGCTTCTGCAAGAAAGTGCTTTTGCATTTGCAGCTCGTCGAAGTCAAAGAAACTTGAGCATTGGTAAAGATCAAAATGGCATATGGTACGCGCTTAATAATCCTGAACTGATAGACGAAGCGGCACGTCAAGAATTATATGCATGGAAAAAAGAGCTAGAGGACAATTTCAGGATAGCTCACGAACGAGGGCGTCCACAGTTCCAAAGGCTATTCGCATCAATGGAACGCCCTCGTAATGCTGCAGCGCTCTTACGTCATTACGTGCAGAACTCGGATTTTCTTTATGATGTCACTGCTGAAATGTATGAAATCGGAACTGGCGTAAAGCTTCATAAAGACGACCTTTTCTCTTTTTTCAGTTCAGCGCCACAATGGCCATTCTTTTTATTGGGATGGGCATATGCAATCTACGCAAGAGCTATTCAGCCGCAAAATTATGGTCGGCCCAATGCAGGCACTATTGATATCTGGTGCGCGACCTATTTGCCGAGTTGTGACGTATTTGTAACAGCGGATGTGGCTCAGTATAAAGCTCTTCGATTGATTAATACCTTCAATCAACGGCATTGCAGAGTTTTACGCTATTCTATGTTGCGACGAACGCTCATATTGGGTTAGAAATTCTATAAAATGCGGTGCCGTGTTGGCACCAAGAAGAATCCTGCTGCAGCGAAAGCCGCATAGTGGCGACGCCCGTTCATCAGCTCTCATGAATATGACCTCCATGAAAATCAACATTAGGCTTTTGTGCGTCTTAGTCTTCCTTCTCATTCCCACTTTTTCCTTCCCCGATACTCCGCCTTCTCCAGCTACAGACGATCGAAAACCCGTCGAAGACATCATCCCGCTGACCGCCGGGAACCTGCGCGGACACAAGATGCTCTACGACGAGGGTTGGTACATCGTCACGTCGAGCAGGCGGGCGTTCCAGCAGGCCAAGAAGCTCTCTCTCGTGTCTTCGCGGCAGGCTTTGCAGAAGGCCGTTGCGACGTCCTCGTCCCGGGGGCCGGAGTATACGGCGGATGTGCAGCAGGACGTGAAGGACGCTTCCAGGACCACGAAGGGCGTGGTAGGCGGCGGCACGGAGCTCACCGGCGACATCCTGAAAGTGACGCATGAAGCAGGCAAGGCCGAATATGCCTATGCCGGAGAAGCATTCCAGAAGGCGGCGGATGCTTTCGTGCGCGGGAACCTGACGATCGCGAAGCGCACGGAAGAGGACCGGAAGGAGCTTGTTTCGCTTCCGGGCGGCTACTTCCGGAACGTGAAGAGCGATTTCAGCAATCTCTGGGATTTGCGGAGGGAGGCGCACGAGAAGTTCTCGGGCAGGATCGACGCGGGCTGGGACAGGGCGTTTCAGCGAGCGGGCGAGGCATTCCGCAAGGAATACGACCGGTCCGGCGAGCAACCGAACACGCTCATGGCTCTGGGCCCGATCCTCTCCGGGTATCTCAAATCCCTGTACCATGGCGTCGTCGCGCCGACCTCGAAGTCCGTTGTGAAGACGACCAGCGCCGTCGGAACGGCAGCCGTATTCCTGCCCATCGCGGGCACGGCGATCGTAGCCGGCCGGACGGTCCAGTCGGCGGGCCTGACGGTCTACTACACGGCGAAGACGGGAATCAAGCTCGTCTCTCCCACCATCGAGAGCGGACTGCTCTCCGGCATGGCAATCCTGTCGTTGGGCGCGGTGCCGGTGACTTATGTGACCGGCGCTTCGGTCGGCGCGGTGAACCAGGTGGCCTTCACCACCGCGGGAACGGCGATCGGCGCATTGGAGGGAACGGCCATGACCGCCGGCGATACGGCGAAGTACGTGGGCCTCGTGGCCTATGACGGCGTGAAAGGCGTGACCACGGTGGTGATCAACCAGGCAGGGGCAGGTCTGGTGCTGGGATACAATGCGCTTACCGCGATCCCGAGCCACACGCTGCTGGCTGCGGGCGATGCGGTCGTCTTCCTGGCCTGGGACGGCCCGCGTCTGGCCATTGCCGCTGCGCGCGGGAAGATCAAAACACAAGGGGATGCGGCGGGAGCGGGCGCTGATATCTCAGAGCTTGCCGTGGGCACGGTCGTGGACCTGAAGGATCTCAAAAAGACCGAGGGAGTGGACGTGCAGGTGCTGTCCGAGGACAGCGCGGTGATCAGGGATGTGCTGCAGAAGATTCCCTGCGACCTCAGGGAGGGAACGAATGTCTGCGAATAAGGGATTGTTTCTTTCCGCGCTGGCGGCTCTCATCATCACCGGCTGCGCAACGACGCACGGCGACGATCCGCTGAAAAACACGAAGAAGCTGGTCGCCGAGGGGCATGCCTCCCTCTACCGCAACGGCGCATTCCAGGTGCCGAACACCGAGATCAGACTGATCCCCGCGGGCCCGAGCGCAACGGAGTTCGCCTTCGAGCTCATGGGCATGCGCGCGCGGCAGTCCTTCGTTCTGTCTGTCCAGCGCGCTGCGGACTCGGTCTATATCGTGAGCGAAGGCACCAGGATGACCTATCGCTGGGCCAAGGACATTCATGAAGGAACGGACAAGGCGTCCGATGCCATCCGGGAAAGTTCGCGCGAGGGCGGCATCGCTATCGTGCACCGTTCCACCGAGCTTGGCGGCCAGATCATCGGCAAGACCTGGGACACGTCGACCATGCTCTTCACGGGCAGGGAGGAAGCGGGGAACGCCATAGTCCAGGGATCCCGCCAGAGCGGGAATGCGATCATCGACGCCGGATCCGGTACGGGAGGTGCGGTAATCAAGGCCTCCGTCGATGCGGCGGCCGGTCTGTCATCATCATCGGTCAGCCGGTCCAAGGAAACCTTCGGGTATGCGGGCAAGAGCTTCGTCAAGGGATACGCAGCTGTCCCGGGGAATGTGAAACAGCGGGCGTCCTCCACCGGCGAGAGCCTGGCGAAGATGAATCCCCTGCCTATGGTCGAAGAGGGAAACGCCTGGCGGTCTGAGTGGTCGGGGAAATCCATCGACCTCATGAGCGAAACCCTGTTAAACTACGGCAAGGATGTTTCCGGCGCCTTCAGCAGGGCAGGCCAGGAATTGAGCGGGAATTTCCGGACCACCGGTGTCTCGCTTGCGGTGCTCAAGTCCATGCGCTGGGTGCTGAAGGGGCTTCTGTGGGACGCCACGATCGAGCCGGCGACAAAGCTTACTGCCGCTTCGCTGGGATATATCAGCGTGAACTTCCTCGCCTTTCCGACGGTGGTGGTGATGCAGGAAGGCGTTGCAACGGCAACCGTGGCGGTCGAAGCGACCTGGAACACTGCACGCACAGCCTATGACCTCGTCGCGCCCACGGGAATCGCGGCGGTTGCCGGCGTTTTCGGCGCGGCGGATCTGGCAGGGTCCCATGCCCTGGCAGGCGCCACAGCGACCGTTGGGACCGCGGCGGGCGCGGGCATCAAGGCGGTGTCGGGCGTGGCAGGCGTAACGGTCAAGGGCGCAGGATACGCTGCAGGCAAAGGCGTGCAGTATATCGGCATTCCGCTTGCGAGCGCGGGCATCGCCGTGGGCGGCGGGGCGATCGGCACGGCGGTCGGGGCCGTGGGCGCAACAACGGGCGGCACGGTCCTTGTGGCCGGCGAATCCGCAGCAGCGGGTACGTTCGTCTTCGGCAACGTGATTGCCGGCACAACGGCAGCAGGAGGCGCGGCAGCATCGACGGCAGCAGGCGCTGCCTACGGAGTTTATCAGGTCTCGAAGGCCGTCGCGGTCCCGGCGGGGTATGAGCTCGGCGGCGGCATGGTCTTGAGCTACGAGACCATGACGCAGCTCGCGGCCCAATCCATCCTTGCCGCGTCCGACTGCGCCTACCTCGTTCTGTCGCTCGAAGGCCCGCGCTGGGTGATCTATGCGGTGAAGGGCAACCTGGGCAGCGGCGACGACCTTCCCTCAGGCGCGGTGCTGGATCTCAAGGAGATGCGGCAGCAGGGAGAGGCGATCTATAACGTGCCGGTATCTGACGAGGAGATGAAGAAGGTCGTGGAGTCGGTCTATTGGTCGCTGCCGCAGACGGGGCTGACGGAGTAATGTTGCCGGCAGTGACGGGGTAAGCTTGTTTTACCCTGACCCGGACAAGACGGATCCTATAAACTATTCACCACGGAGATCGCGACGCGAAGAAATGCAGGAAGGCAGGGATTTAAAATATCTTCGTGAGCTTCCTGTTCTTCGTGGTAAATATATTGAGAAGAAATTGATGCGTAACTGACCAAGGAGATCAGGGCGATGAAAACGCGGATCGCAGTCCCGTCATGCACGATCGTCATTCTTCTGTTCTCGCTGTTGCCGGCAGGCTGCGCGACCATGTTTTCGCCCGACAGCGACATGGTCACCATCAAATCGATTCCTTCAGGCGCGGAGGTCTATCAGGGAGCGCACATGCTCGGAAAGACCCCGCTGACCCGCGAATTTAAACGGGATACCTTCGAGCGGATAACGTTGACCATCCGTAAAGAGGGATACCGAAGCCATGAATTTCTGCTGGAAAAAACCATCGAAGGAACGTCGTTGTTCAATTTCGTGTTCATCATTACGACCTTCGGAGCGACGAGCTGGGGCATCGACGCCGGTTCGGGTCATTTGATCAAATATTCGCCGGATTCCTACCTGATAGACCTGGGAAAGAGCGACGGCAAGTCTGCGCAGGACGATCATTCCGTGCGGCTCCGTTTCGTGGTCCTGAATCAGGCTGATCTGCAGAGCAACATCGCCGCAGGCGACGGCGAATATCTCCGGGCGTACTTTGCGGCCCGGCCGGCTGACATAACCATTGACTCATATCGCCAATTCAACATGCGCGTTGATTTCCATCGCTCGGACCTGCTTACGCTGACCGATCCCGTGGAATTCTATACGTACCTGGAAAGCATTTAGGGCATGCAAAGAATGATGAAGTCGTAAAAAGTCGAACATCACCACGGAGACACTGAGGACACTGAAAAATCATACTATAGGCAAATTGTATTTCTCTGTGTCTCCCTGTCTCAGTGGCAGGTTTTGATTTCTTACGCGTCCATCAAGAATATATTACTGAATAGTCAGAACAGCCCGTGAGGATTACATCATGAAACAGAGTACATTGAGCATGGTTGTATTCACGATCTATCTCTGGCTCCTCGGCCTGAGCCTGCTCATGATCCCCAACCAGGTCATCACGCGCTTCGGCGTGCCGGCGACAAAGGAAGTCTGGATACGGGTCCTGGGCATGGTGCTGAGCATCCTTGCCTTCTACTACAGCATGGCGGTCCGCGAGGGCGTGATCAGCATGTACCGCTGGTCCGTGTACGGCAGGTTGTCCATTTTCCCGACCTTCTGTGCTCTCGTTCTGCTGGGCTATGCCCCTCCGGTCCTTCTGCTCGTCGGCGCGTTCGATTCGGGCTGCGCCATCTGGACCGGAGTCGCGCTGCGCCGGGAAAAGTCCTTGCCGGTCGCCGGAGTCTCCCATTAACCTCGAACTGCTCGTGCATACGCCCGCTTCGGCGGCCCGTTCCACGCCGTTGCTCTTCGTGCACGGCATGTGGCACGGGGCATGGTGCTGGGAGGAAAACTTCCTGCCCTATTTCGCGAAGCACGGGTATCATTCCTGCGCGTTAAGCCTGCGCGGCCATGGGGCAAGCGAGGGCCGCAAAAGGCTTCGCTGGACATCCATTGACGAGTATGTCGCCGACATCGATCAGGTTGTCTGCAACATGGAGAAGCCGCCGGTCCTGATCGGCCATTCCATGGGAGGTATGATCACCCAGAAATATCTCGAATCGCGCAGGGTTCCTGCGGCGGTGCTGCTTGCGCCCGTGCCGCCCTGGGGCATGTTCACGGTGGCCCTGCGGTACGCGCGTCACCACCCGATGCTCTTCCTCCGTGCCAATCTCACGATGAGCGTCTACCCGCTCGTCGCCACGGTGAAACTGTGCCGGGAGCTGCTCTTCTCTCCGGACCTGCCCGAGCCGGTTGCAAACGCCGATTCCCGGAAGATGCAGGAGGAATCCTTTCGCGCTGCCCTGGAACTGATATTCTTTACCAGGGTACGGATCGGGGCGATCGGCACACGGATGCTCGTGCTGGGCGGGGAGCGCGACCGGCTGATCACGACTGATGAGATCAGAAATACGGCGCGGCTCTACGGCGCGGACGCGGAGATCCTTCCGGGCATGGCCCACGATGTGATGCTGGATTCTGGATGGCAGGGGGCTGCGGACAGGATCCTGGGCTGGCTTGAGAAAGAGGGATTTTGAACGGATCGATTTGACCGTCGTTCTCTTTGAATAAAAAAGCGGACCGGATGTCCGGTCCGCTTCTAGTGTTTCTCGCTGCTGATTGCTTCAGTTTTTCTTCTCTTCCTTCTTCTCCCGCGCTTCTTTCCGTTTCTTCCTGCCTGCCAGGTACGCCCGCACCGGGTTCCAGGTGAAGCCCGTGGATGCCGTTGCCGCGCCGGCCATTTCCGCGCCGACCTTCTTGACCACCATGACCGCCGCCATCACGATCCCGATCAGGGGAAGGAAGACCGCGAAGAGGAGGCCGAAGAGCGGTCCCGTTGCCAAGACCAGGATGCTCGGCGCCTTGATGTAGGTGATTTCCCGCCCGCCCGGGAGGATGCCTTCCTCGGCCAGGTCGAAACGCTCGCCGTTCTCCATGTTCCAGTAGGTCCCTTTGCCTGCCCTCTGTCCGCCCTTGGTAAACATATTCAATTCCTCCTTTCCGGTCTGTTTTCTCTCTCTTGTTGATTCTACGATACCGCAGGGACCGGAAAAAGGGTATCGGAAGAAGTTCCTAGGCGGGAGGGAAAGAGTTCCTAGCGGAAGGAGGCGGGAATCATTGAAGAATCCGGAGGGGACGGTCGTTTTCGCTGGTTGCCAGGTTCCGCTCCGGCGCGGGGCCGTCTCATTCATTTGCAGGGCGTCTATGGCGGAGTCGCCGCTATCAGGAACAAAAAAAGCGGACCGTACCGCTGGTCCGCTTTGGCGTCCGTCCGAAGATCCGTTCAGCTTTTCTTGTCTTCCTTCCGCTCCCGCGATTCCTTCTGTTTCCTTCTCCCTGCCAGGTAGGATTCAATCGGCCTCCATGCGAAGGAGGTGGTCGCCGCTGCCGCATCCGCCAGAGAGGCGGCGATCCTTCCCGCTGCCATGCTCACCGCCATCACGATCGCCATCATCGGGAGGAAGATGGCGAAAACCAGCCCGAGGATGGGCCCCGCAGCCAGCATGACCGCAGCCGGCGCCTTGACATACATGGTTTTCGGTCCGCCGGGAAGCGTGCTCTCCGCGGCAAGAACGACGCGGGTTCCGGTCATCATATCCCAGTAGGTCCCTTTCCCTGCTCTCTGTCCGCCGGTGGTCAACATGTTCAGTCCCTCCTTTTCGGGTCGGTTTGTCTTCTTGTTGATTCTAAGATACCCGGAAAGGCGGAAAAGGGAAATCGGGACAAGTTCCTAGGCAGAGGGGAAAAAGTTCCTAGAAAAAATCACGGGAACCGGAAGGCCTGACAGATTGCCGGGGGCGGGGGGAAGGCAGAACGGATTCGGTGCGGGAAACGATGCGGCCGGTTTGTCCGCGCCGGATCAGTGTGGTTATCTGCCTGTTGCGATGACCTTGAGGATCGCTTCCTTGTTGATATAACAGAGTTTGCCGTAGGTGCGGGCGCAGAGGAAACGGAAGGAGAGGTTGAGGCAGTCCGAAAGACGCCTGCGCTCCTCGGGCACGTCCGCCAGGAGGTCGCCGCTCACCTGGGACCCGTCGCGGAAAATGACCGTGACCAGCTCGACGTGCATGAGGGAAAAAGCCTCTTCCTCCTCGGGGTAATGGATCTCCACCATCCGGATGGCGTGCTTGTTGATGAAGTCGGGCGTCTGGCCCGTGGAAAGGGGGAAAAAGCCGGTTTTGTCCTCCAGGAAGGCCATGACCTTCTGGTGGAGCGTGCGCGCGTCGGGGTAGAACTCGAGATAGATGTTGCCTTCCGTGCTCTCGCCGCCGAGCAGATGCACGGTGACCAGCTGTTTTTCCTTGGGTACGGCGAATGCCCGAAGATCCATGATGCCCTCCCGATCAGTCTCCCAGTCCCGTCAGGTTGACCGTGATGCCCCTGCCCTTGAGCAGCGTGAGGAATCCCTGCTTGTCGATCGCCTTGATATAGGCCTCTTCCGGCGCCACGACCTTGTCGACCACGTACTTGAACAGCGATTCGTTCAGGAGAGTCATGCCCTGGTTCTTGGCGGTCTGCATGACCGAGGGGATCTGGTAGATCTTTCCCTCGCGGATGAGGTTGGATACGGCGCTGTTCACGAAGAGCACTTCCAGGGCGGCGACGCGCCCGCCGCCATTCTTCTTGCACAGGGTCTGCGAGATGACGCCCTTGAGCGAACTGGCCAGCATGGTCCTGATCTGGGGCTGGCGGTCAGCCGGGTACTGGTCGATGATACGGTCCACCGTGGATGCCGCCGTGGTCGTGTGCAGCGTGCCGAAGACGAGATGGCCCGTCTCTGCCGTCTCGATGGCGATCGAGATGGTCTCGAGGTCGCGCATCTCGCCGACGAGCACGATGTCCGGGTCCTCGCGGAGCGCGGCGCGCAGCGCGTTGGCAAAGGATTTGGTATGAACATGCACCTCGCGCTGGTTGATGAGGCAGTTCTTCCGCGGATGCACGAATTCGATGGGGTCCTCGATCGTGATGATGTGGTCCTTGCGATGGCGGTTGATGAAATCCACGAGTCCGCAGAGCGTTGTGGATTTGCCCGATCCCGTCGGGCCGGTGACGAGCACGAGCCCCTTGGACAGGAAACAGAGATCGAGCACTTCCTTCGAGAGCCCGAGTTTCTCGGCGGTCACGATCTCCATGGGGATCTGGCGGAAGACCGCGCCCATGCCGAAGCGGTCCATGAAGATGTTCACGCGGAAGCGGGCGAGACCGGCGATCTCGTGCGCGAAGTCCGTGTCGTGCGTCTCTTCGAACTGGGCGACGTTGTGGGGCGGCATGATCGCCGACAGGAGCGTCTGCATCCTGGCGGGAGGGATGATCGCGTTATCGCCCAGCTCCTGCATGTCCCCGTGCAGCCGGATGAGCGGTTTGTGGTTCGAGGTGAGATGGAGGTCCGACGCTCCCATCTGGAACATCTTCCGGAGCAGCGCGTTGACCTCCGGATCGCCGCCCGATGCCGCTGCAGCAGGAGCAGCCGCGGGAGCGGCAGCAACGGCCGGATCGTCGGCAGGCACCTCCTCCTCGTAGACGGGGATGGCGATCTTTGCCGTTACGTTCTCCCCCTGGCTCGAGTAGAGGATCACCACGGTCTTGCCGCCGTAGGAATACTCGAACCGCGTCTGCTTTTTCTGCGCCAGGAGCACCTTGTTGCTCATCGGCGCGATCTCCTGGAGCAGCGCGATGATCTGCGGGGTCGCCAACTGCTGATTCAGCATCGCCTTCATGCCGGCGTCGCTCTGGAGCATGGGGGTCTTGCCGGATTCGATGATGATCTCCTGGGATTCCTTGAGCTTGTCGATCAGCTTGTCCAGTTGGGCCATGATTTCTAACCTGCCAGGGTCGGAGTGAGAGACGGAAAGAAACGGTTCTTACTGTATCACAAAAATGCGCATTTTTCCAGTGAAAGAACCGCAGGGGCGGGCGCGGGAAGCGGGCGGCGGCTGTTATTTCTTCATGCCTTGCACGATCTTGGCGATTTCGTTCTTCAGGTTCACGGCGATCGTTTCCCCGTAGAACAGGCGGGCAGCCTTGTCGATCTCTTCCAGGTGGTCCCAGCAGGCTTCGCCGTACTTGGCGTGCATTTCATCGATCTTGCGCAGGATGGTCCCGGCCTTTGCGCCGAGCTGCTTTTCGGCGACATTTTTCACGAGGGACTTGCAGTCGTAGGCGGAGAGGATGTAGCCTTCGTCGATCAGCTTGCCGATGGCCTCTTCCAGGCCGTCGAGGCCGCGAAGCTGGCTTCGAATATCATCGAGAGACCGCTTGCCGTCGATCTGCACGAGCACGCTCCTGCAACGCGCGCTGATGTTGATCTGCTTGTTGGCGATTGCCTCGCGGCCCTTCTCCGATAAAATCGGAATTCCCGCACTCATGGTCACGTGCCTCCTCGTTTCCCTGGTGATGATCGCGACGAATCCTCGTGAAGGTTCAGACAAAGAGCGTGATCGTCGAGCCCATGCCGTACTCGATGAAGGTGGCAAGACCGCCGTACTCGATGCCGTCGATCAGGTCCTTTTGCTTGATGCCGAGCACGTCCATGGTCATCTGGCAGGCGATCATCTTGACGCCCGACTCCCGGGACATGTCAAGAAGCTCCTTGATGGGAGGAACTGCCTGCTTCTTGAACATGCCTTTCATCATGACCGATGCCATGGCGGTCATGCCCGGCAGGGCGCCGATGATGTTCGGCACCGGCATGGGCATGGCGGGGTTCGCCAGGGGCGCCACTTTCAGCTTGGCGTTCTTCTTGAGGATCTTCATGCCGTAGAGCGTGAAGAAGATCGACGCTTCGAGGCCCATGCTGCGCGCCGTCGTGGCGAGCAGGAGCGGGGGATAGGCCATGTCCAGCGTGCCCTTCGAAGCGACGATGGCAACGCGGTTCTTCACGGTTTTCGCTTCGACCTGGTGGATCTTGTCTTCCACGGCCTTGATCTTCTTGTTCAGCCCGTCGTAGAGCTGCTTCGACGCCCCGATGATCCTGCTGTCGATGTATCGGTTCAGATACTCCCGAAGCTTGGGGTCCAACTCCTGTCCGGTATCATAGGCCATGGCGATCCTCCTGCAAAGAAAGTCTCGACGCGCATGTGTCGGGAATGTTGGGAAACTATACCATAATTGCCGTGGGACGTACAAGAAAAAACTGTTCATTCATGAAGAAAAGGAATTGCAGCGGTCAGGGACTGAGGACTTGTCAGCGGAGAGGAAATTCAGTACAATCAGCCATGACGGATCAGCGAAAGTCCGGTCCCGGCCGCGTCCCGCCGCTGCGCGGAGAGGACATCGTCGAGAAGTTCGTCCGCTCCGGTGGGAAGGGCGGCCAGAACGTGAACAAGACCTCCACCTGCGTGTATCTGAAGCATCTGCCCACGGGCATCGAGGTGAAGGTGCAGCAGGAGCGGTCGCAGGTCAAGAACCGGGAGCGGGCCCTTGCCCTGCTCGCGGAAAAGGTGGCCGCCGCTGCGGAGGCGGAACGCCGGTTGCGACAGCAGGAACGGGAGCGCGAGCGGCGGAGGAAACGGCCCCGTCCGGCAGGCCTCAAGGAGCGGATCCTGGAGAGCAAGAAGCGGACGGCGGAAAAGAAGAAACTGCGTGGGAAGATGATCGAAGGATGAAAAAAATCAACTTCGTTTTGCCACAGAGGGCGCAGAGTTCACAGAGAGAAACGGAGCGCTCTGCTCATGGATAGCTGTTTAGCTATCCTCGGTGACCTCGGTGATTTCTGCGGCAAAGATCGTTCTGGTCTTTGGGGGTGACATGGATCGTACCGAACGGTTCGGCAGCGCAAACAGGGTGATCCAGATCGGTTTCTGGACCAACGCGGGGCTCATGATCATGAAGCTCCTGGCAGGGTACTTCGGCCGGTCCGAGGCGGTTTTCGCCGACGGCATGGAGAGCGCCGCCGATTTCATCGCCATCCTGTCGAGCATGATCGCCCTCAAGATCGGCAGCCGGCCCTTCGACGAGCAGCATCCTTACGGCCACGGAAAGGCGGAGAGCATCGCCGCGATCATTGTGTCGCTGGTCATCTTCGCCACGGGCGGCTGGATACTCGTCCGGTCAGTCCACAGCATCATCGACGGCGCCTACGAGGTGCCCGGCGTCGTTGCCGTGGCTGCGGCATTCCTCACGATCATCACCAAGGAAGCCCTGTACCGCTACACGGTGGGCGTCGGCGGACGCCTCGGCAGCCCCGCGATCCTGGCCTCGGCAAAGGACCACCGCAAGGACGCCATCACGTCCGTGAGCACGCTTGTGGGGGTGACTGGCGCGTATTTCGGCCTGGCCGTCATGGACCCCCTGGCAGCAGGCCTCACGTCCTTCTTTATCTTTCATATCGGATATGAGACCTTCATGACCGCAGCCCATGACCTCATGGACGGCCGGCTGGAGGACGCCTGCGTCGACGACATGGTCACGCTCGCCGAAAGCGTCCCCGGCGTGGAGCATGTGCATGAGATCAAGTGCCGCAGGTCCGGCCAGTACCTCATCGTGGACCTGAAACTGGACATGGACGCGGAGATGACGGTCAAGCGTTCCCATGCCATCGCCACGGATGTGAAAAAACTGTTCTTCGAGCGGTTCCACAACGTGGGCGATGTGATGATCCATATCAACCCGCACGAGGAGGAGCACGAGGACCTGAACAGATTGTGATCCGGATCACACAGGGGCGGCCCTTTTTTTATTGACGGGAACAGTTTCACGAGTTACTATGACCAATCACTCAAGCCCGGATGCGGTTCGCTCCGGCTGGCATTTATCGGGTTGGTCGCAGATGGCTTTTATTCTTCTCTTGATCCTCGGTTTCACGCTGGTCCCTTCCTTTTCCTTCGCCTGGGGTCCCTTGACCCATATGTATCTGGGCAGCGAGATCTTCTCCTACGCTCCCCTAATCCCCGCAGGCATCTACGGCCTGCTCCGCTCCTACCGGCAGGACTATCTCTACGGCAATCTCATGGCGGACAGCATTCTGGGCAAGCAGTATCTGCCCGATGACAAGAGCTCCCATTCCTGGGAGGTCGGATTGCGGCTGCTCGACCATGCCCAGAGTTGGCCGGAAAAGGCCTTTGCCTACGGTTACCTGAGCCATCTTGCGGCCGACACCGTCGCGCACGGCACGCTGACCGAGGATAAGAAGAACGTGGAGCATGCCTGGCTCGAAATGCAGGCCGACGGCATGATCAACAAACTGTACTGGCTCCAGTCGGTGACGTTCAGCAAGGCGGTGCAGCGCCGGAACGACCTGTTCATGGAGAATACCCTCGACCGGTATCTCTTCTCCTTCAAGACGAACAAACGGATCTACAAGAGCATGGTGTTCCTGTCGCTTTTGAACCGGGAACGCAAGCGCGGTCTTGACCGGGAGCAGATCGTCCAACTCCATGACGAATCGATCGCCCGAATCCTCGATTTACTCCAGAACGGCACCGAAGCTTCCGTGCTTACCCAGAGCCCGCTTTCCCGCGTTGCCTGATATCCGACTCCTTTTCTCAACACCCATGCATATGAGCACTTCAACAAACCCGAAGCCCATGCTGCCCGGGAGCAGCAGCATATATCTCTGCGTAGCGCTCCTTGCATTAGCATTTTTTGCCGCAGCCTCTCCCTCATTCGCCGACGATACGTGTACCGGCTGTCACAGGGACACGGCGAAGGGCAGTCATGTGCATCCCGCCGTGGAGATGGGATGCGTGTCGTGCCACTCTGCCGTCGATGCGTCGAAGGTTCCTCACGTCATCACCAACCGGAATTCCCGCGGCCTGTCGGCGAAGCTGCGCGATCTGTGCTTCACCTGCCATGACCGCGCGCCCTTCCAAAAAAGCACGGTTCACGGCGCGGTCCTCCTGGGCTGCCTCAGCTGCCACGATCCTCATGCGTCGGACCAGGAGCACCTGCTGAAGCAGGCGATCCCCGGTCTCTGTCTGGGCTGCCACGAGGAAACGTTCCGTCCCGGCAAGGACAAGGGCCACGTGCTCGCCGGGAACGAGGCCTGCCTGACCTGTCACAATCCGCACTCGACGGACGCGGCCCGGCTTCTCGTCTCCCTCCCGGCGGCAAGCGCGGAAATGCCGAAGGAGCGCGCTGCGGAGAAGTAAGGAACTCGTCAGGACCGAGCCGGGCAGTTTTCTCTCATCTTGCCTTGCCGGCGAGGGAAGTAGGGGACCATGGAGCTCTCTACGGTATCGATCGCCATTCCCGAAGGGTGCAACGTCATTCTCGGCCAGACCCACTTCATCAAAACGGCTGAGGACCTCTACGAGATCGTGGCCGGCGCCGTGCCGGGCGCGAAGTTCGGCATTGCCTTCACCGAAGCATCGGGCCCCTGCCTCATCCGGACCGAGGGGAACGACGAAGCGCTGGTCACGGCCGCCGCGAGCTCTCTCCAGGCCATCGGCGCTGGTCACGTTTTCTGCATTTTCCTCAAGAACGCCTTTCCCATCAATATCCTGAACCAGGTCAAGAACTGCCCCGAGGTCTGCAGGATCTTCTGCGCGACGGCCAATCCGCTCGAGGTCGTCGTGGCCTCCGGCGCGGACGGAAAGGGAGTGCTGGGCGTGATCGACGGTTCCTCGCCCCGGGGCGTGGAGACCGCCGCCGACCGGCAGCAGCGGCCATCGTGCTCATCGGCG
>JAKAHZ010000077.1 GCA_021814615.1 Nitrospirota bacterium
GTGCAGCTCCTGTTCCCGAGGAACGAACCTGCGAAACTGGAAGCCTTTCATTCCCGGCTCTCGCCCGATGCGTCGCGGGGCGCCCTGGTGGTCTACTCCGACGACGGTTCCTATTACCAGGTGATCGAGGATTTTTCCAAACGGGCAATCAACCTTTCCCGCCACGACCCCGCAACCAAGAAGTTCACGCTCCTGCACAAGGACTGGAATGCCGCCGCCCAGTTCATGACCGGGCTGCTTCCCTCGCTTTCCGCAGAGGACTACAACAGGCTTTGCGTCTATCGCCGCGAATCCTGCTGGGGCCAGTCCACCGCATCCACGGCTGCAGCGGCCGTCGAGCGTCCCCGGGCCGCCGCTCCCGCGCGCGGCGAGGGGCAGAACCCGCGCCTCGCCGAATTGCACGAGACGCTGCGCAGGGCCGAAGAGGCGGCGGACGCGGAGTACAAGGCCGATGCGGCGCGCATGCGGCTGAACGAGATCGCCAAGAAGCTCGAACGCATCGAGGAGGGCCGCGCCGGGACCGCGCAGATCGAGGCGCAGCTCGCCGAGCTGCAGTCCTGCGAAACCCTGCCGCAGAATCTGGCCGAACTCATCGGAGCCCATGAACAGGAGCAGAGCCAGAAGCTGGTGCGGACCGACGAACTGGACCGGGACATCGAGGGGCTGACGGCGCAGCGCGACGGCATGCCGCAGCCGAATTTCCTGACCGAGCGGCTCTTCCTCGCCGGTGTTGCCGTCGCCGTCCTCGCGTTCGTCGCGGGAGTCTTCCTCCTCTCCGAGGAACAGTCGCACTTCTTCCCCATCGGCGTCCTGGCGGGCGCCCTGCTCGCCGCGGCGGGCTGGTACAACAGCTCGCGCAAGAGCATTCAGCGGAAAGCGTTCCAGAAGGAGATCGACACGCTGGTGAAAGAACGCGCAGAGGTGGAGAAAAAATTCCAGGACAGCGGCGCGACCATCGTGAAGTACATGCAGGCGACGGGATCGGCGTCGGCCGTGGAGCTCAAGGACAAGGCGGACACCTATAAACGACTGCGGGAGCATCTTGCCGACCTGCAGGAGCAGCAGAAGCTGTCGCTCGACAACCAGGCCGAGGAAGACATCCAGGCCTCCTACGATACCCAGCGCCAGGAGGTCGAGAAACTGGAGCAGGCGGCCAAGGCCCTTGCTCATTTCAACGTGGACACCTACGGGATACGGCAGGAGATCGAACGTCTCGAAGCCGACCATGCGACCCATCCGGCGGTGGGCTTCACGGAAATGGCCATGGGCGGGATCAGCATGCCCCTGCCGGCCGAGACCGCGGGCAGCATGAATGTGCTGGCCGAGATCGCCGTGGCCAGCCGCATCAGCGGGATCGAGATGGAGACCCTGGTGCCTGCCGTGGAGAGCGCCGCGCAGCGGAACCTGTCGTCGGTGAGCGCCGGCAGATACGGCAAGGTCGAGCTGTCTCCGGACGGCAGGCCGGTGGTGCACGACCGGACGGGGGCCAGGATCGCCTACAACAGCCTGAGCCACAGCACGCGGGAGTTGGTCAGCTTCTGCCTCCGCGCCGGCCTGATCGAGTCGATCGCGGGGAAGCGGCGGCTGCCCTTCCTGCTCGACGATCCCTTTACGGGGATGGACCAGGCGCGCCAGATGGCGGTCTGCTCGGTTCTCCGGCAGTTGGGGACCCGGATCCAGGTGATCCTCCTCACGGCAAACTCCGCGCTCCGGGCGCCCGGCGACGCCGCATCGGAGCTCAAGTAGATGCGCGGACGGTTCGTCACCTTCGAAGGCATCGAAGGTTCAGGCAAGTCGACCCAGATATCCCTTCTCCAGTCCTACCTAGCCGGCAAGGGCATTCCCGTCGTGCTCACCCGCGAACCGGGGGGGACGCCCATCGGCGACCAGATAAGGCGTATCCTGCTGGATCCCGCGAACAAAGCCCTCGATCCTCTTGCCGAGCTCCTGCTCTACGGAGCCAGCCGCGCCCAGCACCTCCGCGAGGTCATTCGTCCGGCGCTTGCCTCCGGCACGGTCGTGCTCTGCGACCGGTTCAGCGACGCCACGCTGGCCTACCAGGGATTCGGCCGCGGCCTCGCGACCGGCGGGATCGAGGAGCTCGACCGTATCGTCACGGCAGGGCTTCGTCCCGATCTTACCGTGCTGATCGATATCGACGCGCGCACGGGGCTCGGACGGGCGCGGGGGCGGAATGCAGACCAGGGGCTTCACGCCGAGTCGCGTTTCGAGGACGAGGACATTGCGTTCCATACGCGCGTGCGGGACGGCTACCTGCTCCTGGCGGAGAAGGACAGGGACCGGTACAGGATCGTGAACGGCGACCGCACGCCCGAAAAGATACAGGCCGATATCCGGAACCTCGTCGATCGCCTGTTGGCGGACTAGGATTCTGCCTGCCGGAACGCCGGGCAAGCGTTTTCCCGCGCGATCATAGCATGGCATAGGCAATAATGAACGTTTACCACGAAGTACACGAAGAACACGAAGGAATGCGATACTTCTGACGCAGGAAGCTCCTCCCCGGCCTTCGTGGTGTTAGTAATTCCGATCTCGTGGTACAGAAATTTTTCTCATGCCCTTCTCTTCCATCATCGGACACGACCGGCCCGTCGCTATTCTCAAGCGGGCGCTGGCAAACGACGCGGTAGCCCACGCCTACCTGTTCTCGGGTGAGCCGGGCATCGGCAAGCGGCTCACGGCGCTAGAATTCGCCGCCGCGCTGAACTGCCAGACGCCGGGACCGGACGGCGGCTGCGGCGTTTGCGCTGCCTGCAGCAGGATCCCGGCAGGCAGCCATCCCGACGTGCGGACGATCGCTCCCGACGGCGACGAGATCAAGATCGACCAGATCCGGCAGGCGCAGGCGGACCTCTCGCTCAGGCCTTTCGAAGGAAGACGCAAGGTGCTGATCATCGACGGAGCCGAAGCGATGAACGAGGCCTCGTCGAACGCTTTTCTCAAGACGCTTGAGGAACCGCCCGGCGATTCGCTGATCATCCTTATCACCGCCATGCCGCAAAGCCTGCTTGCAACGATCCGCTCGCGGAGCCAGGAGCTGAAGTTTCAGCCGCTGCCGCGCGGGGTTCTTGCAGGCGTATTGAAGGAGCGGCGCGGCCTGGGCGACGAGGATGCATGGTTCGCCGCGGCGCTGTCCCGGGGGAGCATCGGCCGCGCGCTGGATATGGACGTGGCAGAGGAGCGCACGGTCCGTGAACAGTACCGCGCGCTGACCGCCGGTCTTGCGGGCATGCAGGACGAGGAAGTGCTGGCCGTTGCCGAAGGCGTGGCAAAGGACCGCGACGGTTTCGTCAGGCTGATCGACATCGGCATCGAGCGGCTCCGCGACGAGGCGGTGTTGTCGATCACGGGAAACGAGCGTCTCCTGGTCTACGGGGCCGCCGGGCAGGGGACGTTCCCGCTGCCGAAGCTCCTGCGCACCATGGACCTTCTGACCGAGAGCCGCCAGCTCCTCGATCGCCGCGTGAGCGCGCAACTGGTCGCGGAACGCCTTTTCTTCAGGCTTGCCCGGTCCTGATCGTCCAATCCCGATTCGCCCCGGTTTTCCCGGAAACGTGATTCTGACGCGCCGGGCAGGCTCAAAAAAGATTGTACCTACCTGGAGAAAAGGGTATTATTGTGCTCACCGTGCGGCCCTTTGGGCAGCCGGGAAAGCGCAGAGAAAGGCCATCGTCAGGCGCCGAAGGGGTCTGATGTCCATCTTGGTATCATGAGGATTGCAGGAATTCGGTTCAGGGAAAACTGGCGGATCTACGAGTTCGACGCCACGGATGTTGACGTCGCCGTCGGCGACGACGTGATCGTTGAGTCCGACCGCGGCCTGGGATTCGCCCGTGTGGTGCGCCTCCGCGAAGCCGAGGCATTGCCGGAAAACTCCTCTTCCGCAGCGCAGGATCAGCGAGGCCGGGGAGGAAATGCGGGCGCGGGCAAGGAAAGCGGCAAGCCTGAAGAGACGGAAGAGGAAATCGAGATCGACGTGGAGACGCCGGGGTCCGTTGCTGCCGCAGCAGCAGCCGCGGCGACGGCGACGACCGCGGAAAAGCCGAAGCCTCCCAAGGGCCACCGCAAGGTGCTGCGCAAGGCCACGGAGGACGATTATCGGCGGGATGAGAAGAACCACCTCCGTGAAGAAGAGGCATTCAAGTCCTGCCAGGACCTGGTCGCCGAGCGCGAGATGCCGATGAAGCTGATCCGCGCGGAATATTCCTTTGACGCATCTCGCGTCACCTTCTACTTCTTTTCCGAGACCCGCGTCGATTTCCGCGAGCTGGTGAAAGACCTGGCGCACAAGCTCAGGAGCAGGATCGAAATGCGCCAGGTGGGCGTCCGCGACGTGGCGCGTATGATCGGCGGTTTCGGCCCCTGCGGCCGCGAGCTTTGCTGCACCTCCTTTTTGCGCAATTTCGAGCCGGTCTCGATCCGTATGGCGAAAAAGCAGGACATGGTCCTGAATCCCGCCAAGATATCGGGCGTCTGCGGCAGGCTTCTCTGCTGCCTGTCCTACGAGTTCGGGATGTACGAGGAGATCAAGAAGGACATCGCCGAAATGAAGGAAACGGTGGTCCGGGAGAAACGGGCGGAGGAGGAGCGCAAGGTTGCCGCGCAGCGCCAGGAAGCCGAGGAACAGCGCAAGGCGGACGAGCAGCGGCGGCAGGAGGATGACCGCAGGAAGCAGGAGCAGCGCCAGAAGCAACGGGAGAAGCAGCGTCCCGGCGAACAGCCGAAGGAAGGCAAGGGACAGGAAAAGAAAAAAGAAGGCAGGCCGGAGCAGAAGCAGCGCCAGCCACAGGAGCAGAAACAGCGTGACCGGCAGCAGCGGGAGAAGCAGCAGGCCCGGCCCCAGGATAAGCAACAACAACAGCAGCAACAGCAGCGGCAGAAGCAGGAGCAGCAGGCACAGCAGGGACCGGCAGCAGAGCCGGCGGTGACCGATGGCCAGGAACAGGTTGTCGAAGCGCAGCAAGGCGAAGGGAAGAAGCGGAACAAGCGCCGTTTCTGGCGCCGGAAGAAGAAGAAGGGCGGCTCCGGCGGTGGTGAGGGCGGCGGAGCGCCGCAGCAGGGGCCGGCGTCTTCATAAAATTCAGTACCAAGTACAGGGTACAAAGTACAAAGATCAACGACGAAATTCCCATGTCGACTAAGTTCTACATCACCACGCCCATCTATTACGTCAACGATGTGCCGCACATCGGCCATGCCTATACGACCATCGCGGCCGACGTGATGGCGCGCTATCATCGCCTGAAAGGCGACCCCGTTTTTTTCCTCACCGGCACCGACGAGCACGGCCAGAAAGTGGAGAAGGCCGCCAGGGAGCGCGGCCGCACGCCCAAGGAGCACGCCGACCTCCTGTCCGTGAACTTCCGGAAGCTCTGGGAAAAGCTTGAGATCACCCATGACGCCTTCATCCGCACGACGGACATGGAGCATATCGCCGTGGTGCAGGAGCTGCTGCAGGCGCTCTTCGACAAGGGAGAGATCGAGCGCCGGACCTACGAGGGATGGTACTGCACGCCCGACGAGCGGTTCTGGACCGAGAAGGAGATCGTTGAAGGCAAGTGCCCGGACTGCGGCAGGCCCGTGGAGCAGATCAAGGAGGACAACTACTTCTTCCTGATGAGCAAGTATCAGGAGCGGTTGATCGGTCACATCCAGCGCCACCCGGACTTTATCCGGCCCGAATCGCGCCGGAACGAAGTGCTGGGCTTCCTCACGACCCAGAAACTGGGCGATCTCTGCATCTCGCGGCCCAAGGCGAGGCTGGCCTGGGGCATCGAGCTGCCCTTCGACCGGGATTTCGTGACCTACGTCTGGTTCGACGCGCTGGTGAACTATTACTCCGCAACGCGCTACCTGAGCCCGGCTGCCGGCGGTTCGCAGGACCCGGGAGCGCGCGAACGTTTCTGGTGGCCCGCCGATCATCATCTCGTGGGCAAGGACATCCTGACCACGCACAGCGTTTACTGGTCTACCATGCTGATGGCGCTCGACCGGCCGCTGCCCAGGAACATCTTCGCCCACGGCTGGTGGACCCGCGACGGCAGGAAGATGTCCAAGTCCCTGGGCAACGTGATCGACCCGAACGAGGTCGTGGACACCTACGGAGCCGATGCGTTCCGTTACTTCGTACTGCGCGAAGTGCCCTTCGGCCTGGACGGCGATTTCTCGACGGAGACCTTCATCACGCGGTTCAATACGGAGTTGGCGAATGACCTGGGCAACCTGCTCTCGCGGGTCATGACCATGGTGGGGAAGTATTTCGACGGAAAGATCCCTCCCGCAGGGGCCGAGGAGCAGAGCGACCGCGAACTGCGCGAGGTTGCAGAAGGCCTGCCTGCCCTGATCGAGGCGGACCTGGCGCATCTCACCTTCAACAAATACCTCCAGGATGCCTGGCAACTGGTGACCCGGGCGAACCGCTACGTGGAGGAGAACGCGCCCTGGACCCTGGCCAAGAAGAACGACATGGCCCGCCTGGCGACGGTGATGTACAATCTTGCCGAAGCGCTCCGCCTGATCGCGCTGCATCTGGCTCCTGTCGTGCCGGGAACGGCGCGGAAGATCTGGACCGCCGTCGGCATGGATGGATTCGATCAGGTGCGGCTCGCCGAGGAGCGGCAGTGGGGCAGGATAGCCGCCGGCGCCGCCATTAAACCCGGGGCGCAGCTCTTCCCGAGAATAGAAACAAGGAAAGATACCGGACGCGGATCAGAACGGATGAACGCCCCCGACAAAAGCATTCGAGGGCAGGCGGATAAAAGCAATAAAGGGGAAAAACGGATGGAAACGGGAGCAGCAGCACCGAAGATCGAGCAAACGACAACGGCGCCCGAACTGATCGGGATCGAGGAGTTCGCCAAGGTGCAGCTTCGCGTGGGCAAGATCGTCGCGGCGGAGCGCGTGGAGAAATCGGACAAGCTTGTGAAGCTCAAGGTGGACATCGGCACCGAGACCCGGCAGGTGGTCGCCGGCATCGGGAAGGCCTACGCGCCCGAGCAGCTTTTGGACAAGCAGATCGTGATCGTGGCCAATCTCAAGCCCGCCAAGCTCATGGGCGTCGAATCCCAGGGCATGCTGCTCGCCGCGAGCAGCGGCGACATTCTTTCCGTGGTGACGCCGGACAAGGAGATCGCCCCGGGAAGCAAAGTAAAGTAGAAGACACACCAAAGCGTATTTCACCACAGAGACACAGAGGGCACGGAGGATGGACAATGTCGAAGAATTGTCTCCGTGTCTCGGTGACTCCGTGGTAATTTTTTTCGTCCGTTACTAATGAAGGAAAGGTCAATGCTGATCGACACTCATGCGCATCTGGAGATGCGCGAGTTCAACGACGACCGCGACGAGGTGATCAAGCGGGCCAGGGAGGCCGGCGTAGAGTACATCATTACCGTCGGCACCACGGTGGAGTCGACGCGCGACGCGGTGATGCTTGCCGACAAGTACGATTTCATCTACGCTGCCGTGGGCATCCATCCTCACGAGACCAAGGATATCCTGCACCCCGCCTACGACATCATCAAGCATTTCGCCCAGCACAAGAAGGTGGTGGCCTACGGTGAGATCGGCCTCGATTACTACTACGAACATTCCCAGCGCAATATCCAGCAGCGGAAATTCCGCGACATGCTGCAGGAGGCGAGAAAGCTCGAACTGCCGGTCATCATCCATGACCGGGACGCCCATGAGGACACGCTCCGGATCCTGAAGGAAGAATGGGACCCGGCGATCGGTGGTGTGATGCATTGCTTCTCCGGCGACGTCGAGTATGCAAAGCAGGTGATGGACCTGGGGTTCCACATCTCCATCGCCGGGCCTGTCACCTTCCCCAAGGCCCAGGCGCTCAGGGACGTGGTGAAACAGGTGCCGATCGAGCAGATGCTTATCGAGACCGATTCGCCCTACCTGACCCCCCAGCCCTTCCGCGGCAAGCGGAACGAACCGGCCTATGTCCGGTACACCGCCGAGGAGGTCGCGAAGGTCAAGGGGCTGTCCTTCGAGGACGTTGCCAGGATCACGAGCTTCAATGCCATGCAGCTCTTCGGCATCGGCGAGGTCCCGAAAAAGGGGATGATCACCTATCCCATCCGGAACTCGCTCTATCTCAATGTGACGAACCGCTGCACCTCCGCCTGCACCTTCTGTGTGCGCTACTTCTCCGATTTCGTGAAGGGGCACTATCTTCGGCTCAGGGACGAGCCGTCGGCCGAGGACCTGCTCCGGGAGATCGGCGATCCGAAGCGGTTCGACGAGATCGTTTTCTGCGGCTACGGCGAACCGACGCTCCGGCTCGACGTGATCAAGGCTGTTGCCGCCGAGGTGAAGAAGAAGGGCGGCAGAGTGCGCATCGATACCAACGGCCACGGGAACCTGATCCACAAGCGGAACATTCTGCCCGAGCTGAAAGGGCTGGTAGACGCCGTAAGCGTGAGCTTGAACGCCCAGAACGCCGAGCTCTACGAGAAGCTCTCGCAGCCCAAATTCGGCGCGGCGGCCTACGAAGCGGTGAAGGAATTCATCCGCGAAGCGACGAGGTACATTCCCGAAGTGACCGCGACGGTCGTGTCCGCTCCCGGCGTGGACATCGAAGCTTGCCGCAGGATCGCGGAAGAGCTGGGCGCCAGGTACCGCGTACGGGAATACAACGTCGTGGGATAAGCCGCCCACCTCCCGGATACCTTTCCTCGGCCATTCCCGCTTGTAAGGAATGCCTTATAAATTGACAACCCCCCGGTTGTTCGGTTACAATTCTACTCGTTTTTCCCATCCATCCTTATTGGAGGTAACCGCAGTGGCCAAAGTGACTCGCGCGCTGATCAGCGTCTCTCACAAGGAAGGGGTCTTGGATTTCGCCAGGGAGCTCGCCAAGCTGGGGATCGAGATCCTCTCCACCGGCGGCACGGCCAAGATGCTCAGGGACGGCGGCGTGCCGGTCAAGGACGTTTCGGAGTTCACCGGTTTCCCCGAAATGCTGGACGGCCGGGTCAAGACCCTCCATCCCAAGGTGCATGGCGGTCTCCTGGGACGGCGCAACAACCCGGAACATGTGAAACAGATGCAGCAGCACGGCATCCAGCCCATCGACCTGGTGGTCGTGAACCTCTACCCCTTCGAGCAGACCGTGGCCAAGCCGGGCTGCACGCTCGAGGACGCCATCGAGAACATCGACATCGGCGGGCCGACGATGCTGCGCTCCGCGGCGAAGAACTATACCGACGTGGCCGTGATCTGCTCGCCCCGCGACTACGGCCGCGTGCTGGACGAGATCAAGAAGACCGGCGAGGTTTCGCTGAAGACGCGTTTCGAACTTTGCCGCACAGTCTTCCTCCACACGGCGCGCTATGACAGCGCCATTTCCGCCTGGCTCAACAACCAGGTTCCCGACGAGGAAAAGACACGGTTCCCCAACATCCTGACGCTTCAGTTCGAGAAGGTGCAGAACCTGCGGTACGGCGAGAACCCGCACCAGCAGGGCGCTTTCTACCGCGAGTTCGGCATCAAAGAACCCTGCGTTGCCCATGCCAAGCAGCTCCAGGGCAAGGAAATGTCGTTCAACAACTATCTCGATGCGAACAGCGCGCTCGAGCTGGCCAAGGAATTCGGCCAGGCGCCCTGCGCGGTCATCGTGAAGCACAACAACCCCTGCGGCGTTGCCACGGCCGATTCGCTTGCCGAGGCGTACCGCCGGGCGCGGGACTGCGACCCCGTCTCGGCCTTCGGCGGCGTGATTGCCTTCAACCATATGGTGGACCTCGAGACCGCGAAGGAGCTGACGGCGACCTTCGTGGAGGTGGTGGTGGCGCCCGAGTTCGCCCCCGATGCGCTCGAAGAGATGAAGAAAAAGAAGGATCTCCGCCTGCTTGACATCGGATCGCAGATCGCGGGAACGGCCGAGGGCATGGACCTGAAGAAGGTCACGGGAGGCCTGATCTACCAGGATCGCGACCTGGGCAGGATCGCCGATATCCGCGCGCTCGAGGTGCCGACGCAGCGCAAACCCACGGACCAGGAGTATGCGGGACTGTCCTTCGCCTGGAAGGTCTGCAAACACGTCAAGTCCAATGCCATCGTGTTCACGAAGGCGGACCGCACCGTCGGCATCGGCGCAGGCCAGATGAGCCGTCTCGATTCCGTCCGCATTGCGGTCCTGAAAGCGCAGTCGCCGCTTGCGGGCACGGTCCTGGCCTCCGACGCCTTCTTTCCCTTCCGCGACGGGCTGGACGAGGCGGCGAAGGCGGGCATCACGGCGGTGATCCAGCCGGGAGGATCATTGAAGGACGAGGAAGTGATCAAGGCAGCCAATCAGCACGGCATTGCCATGGTCCTCACGAAGATGCGCCATTTCCGCCATTAATCCTCTTGTCAACCCGGTGGAGAGGTGTACAATACGGAGGGGTTTTTCCCCTCCTTTTTCTTTGCCCAAACGACGATGACGCGTGAACAGACACAGCGATCCTTGCCGATTTTTCTCTCCCTCGTGCTTGCGGCCGCATTGCTCTCCGGGTGCTCCGGCGGGAAGAGCGGCAGCGATGCGTCTTCCGGTGCTCCCGATTCCGAAGAGGCGAAACAGGAGCCTCATTACCATGGACTGATGGAGGAATACCGCAGCGTCCTCGCCGAGGATCCGCACAATCTTGCCGCGATCATCGCTCTCGGGAACGCGCTCTACGACGCCGGCCAGTGGAGGGAGGCGATCCACTATTACGAGCAGGCGCTGCGGCTGAGCCCGCACAATGCCGATGTGATCACCGATATGGGCACGTGCTACCGCAACCTGGCGCTTCCGGACATGGCGATCCGGGAATACAAAAAGGCGCTCCAGATCGATGCCTCCCACCAGAACGCCTTGTACAACCTGGGGCTCGTGTACGGGCACGACAAGCACGATTATCTGCGGGCTATCGCCGCGTGGGAACGGCTGCTCGAAGTCGCTCCGAAACACCCGGAGCATGAAACACTGCGAGCATCCATCAAGACCTACAAACAGGCCGTAAAAAAGGCTCGACAATGATCAGAATCATTCTGGTATTCATCCTCGTGGTGCTGCTTTACCAAGCCGTGAAAACGGTGGTTCGATCGGCGATCGAGGCGGCCCGGCCCGATGAACCCGACGGCCGTCAGCGGCCCCGCCGCCATGCAGGCGAAGAGATGGTCCAGGACCCCCAGTGCAGGACCTATATCGTGAAAGACCGCGCGGTCACGCGGCGCGTGCACGGCGAAGTGCGGTATTTCTGCAGCATCGCCTGCGCCGATGCCTATGCGCGGCGTGAGCTCTCCTGAGCCCGGAGCCGGCCATGGAGCAGATCGTCCGATCCCTCTCGATGACGTTCAGAACCTTCGCGGCTGTTCTGCTCGTTTCGGTCCTTTCTCCGCTTCCCGACGGTCCGGAAGCATCCGCCTCGGCGTTCCAGTCCATGCTGTCATCGATGAGCGGGGAGACCTCCCTGGTCATCTGGAAATCGGAATACTCCGTCACGCTCTTCAAGGGCACGGTGCCTGTTAAAACCTACCGCGCTGTCTTCGGCAAAGGATTCGCCGACGGGGACAAGGAACGGACGGGCGACCGCCGGACGCCGGAAGGGGATTTCTACATCTGCTCGATGAACCACAGCAAGCGGTTCTATAAGTTCATGGGGCTCAGCTACCCCAGTCTGCGGCATGCCGAAGACGGGCTGCGAAAAGGCATCATCTCTGCGCGGGAGTACCAGGAGATCGAAACGGCGCTTCGGGAGCACCGCCAGCCGCTGTGGGAAACAAGGCTGGGAGGCGCGGTGGGCATCCACGGAAGGCTGATTGATGATAGGTCTGCGCTCCTGACCCGCCAAAACTGGACAGACGGTTGCATCGCGCTCGCGAATGCCGACGTGGACGAGCTCTTCAGTATCGTCACGATCGGAACGCCGGTGACGATTATTCCATAAGTCAGGAGTCAGGAGTCAGGAGTCAGGAGTCAGGAGAACCTCCCTATCTCGGATCGTGGTGACCTCGAAGAATAAGAACGACAGGAAACTGCTCGAAACATACCGTTCCGACATAGCCCGGTGCGTGCGATGCGGAACCTGCAGCACCGTCTGCCCGTCATTTCTGGCTGATCGGAGGGAATCGCGGTCTCCCCGCGGACGCATGGCTCTGATCGAAGCGGTTCTGGACGGCCGCCTACCTACTTCGGATCTGTACCATGATCGCCTGGCAACCTGCGTCGGCTGTCTTGCTTGCGAAGCTGCGTGCGCCAGCAAGGTGCCGGTGACGGCGATCATCCATGCCGCCAGGGAAGAGGCGGTCAGGGAGCGCGGACGAAGCGTCATCGAAGAGGTCATCAGAACATCGCTTGCGCATCGTGGGCTGCTGCAGGCCTTCTCCTGGCTTGCACCCACGGCGCTCCATTTCGGGAAGGGTTCCGTACGGGGACGGAGCCTGCAGAATGCTCCGCGAAAACTGCGCAGCGGTGGCAGGAAGGGACCGCGCGGTTTCGTTGCCCTGTTCGCCGGCTGCGCGATCCGGAGCATGCGGCAGGATATCGGGCATGATGTTATCGAGGTGCTCGAAGCGCTGGGGTACGGCGTCGTGATACCTTCCGGCTTGGAATGCTGCGGAAGGCCGCTGTTGTCCCTCGGAGATGCAAAAGCCGCGAAGGAACTTGCGGAACGAAATGCCGAGATCCTGTCGGGGTCGGGGGCAGACGCTGTTGTCACGGCATGTGCTTCCTGCGGTTTGACGCTCAAGAAGGAGTATCCCGGCTTGCTTGAAGGTCGGGGCGCTGTGCTGATCCCGGTCCTGGATATCCATGAGCTTCTGGACCGGGAGGCAGACCGTCTCCGCCTTCTTGTGCCGCTGCCGCTGACAGCAACGTGGCACGAGCCCTGCCACCTGGGAAGGGGGCAGGGACTGGGAGGGACGGCGAAGCGGGCGCTTCATGCGATTCCGGGACTCAGCATCGTTGACATGGAACGGCCTGACCGGTGCTGCGGATTCGGCGGTGTGATGCGCGCAACCCATCCCGGCATGTCCAAGGCCATCGGATCCGACAAAGCACGGGACATTCTGCAAACGGGCGCTGAAGCGGTTGTCACAGGATGCCCCGGCTGCATGATGCAGATCGCCGATTCGCTCCGGAGAGAGGGTGCGCCCATGCCGGTGCTGCATACGGTGCAGGTGATTGCAGCCGCGCTCTGCGCAGCGGGACAGGGAGACACGGTGACGGGGCGACACGAGGCAGAACCGGTAACCGCAGGCTTCAGCCTGCGAAAAAAGAGATAGATCTCAAGGAGAGCGAATAATGAAATTCTTCATCGATACGGCGAATGTGAAGGAGATCCGCGAGGCGGCGAACCTCGGCATCGTCGACGGAGTAACGACCAACCCGTCGCTGATCGCGAAGGAAAGGCGGGATTTCCGGGAAGTGATCAACGAGATCTGCCAGGTCGTCGACGGCCCGATCAGCGCCGAAGCAGTGAGTCTCAAGGCGGAGGAAATGATCGCCGAGGGAGAAGGCCTCGCGAAGATCCATAAGAACATCGTGGTGAAACTGCCGATGACCAAGGACGGCCTGAAGGCAACGAAGGTGCTGGCCGGCAAGGGGATTCGCGTCAACATGACGCTGGTCTTCTCTCCCATGCAGGCGCTCCTGGCTGCGAAGGTCGGCGCGGCATACGTGAGCCCCTTTGTCGGGCGGCTCGATGATATCAGCCATGTGGGCATGGACTTGGTGAACCAGGTGGTGCAGATCTACGATAACTACGGGTACGAGACCGAGGTGATCGTTGCCAGCGTGCGGAATCCGCTGCACGTGGTCGACGCCGCCCTGGCGGGGGCGCACATCGCCACGATCCCCTTCGGCGTCATCGACCAGTTGGTAAAACATCCGCTCACGGACATCGGGATTGAGAAGTTCCTGGCGGACTGGAAGAAGCTCCAAGAAAAACAATAGACAAGGGGACAAAGAGACCGGGTGACAAGGGGAAAAGGCAAAACGCTGTTTCCCCCTGTCGCCTTGTCGCCCAGTCACCCTGTCCTGGTGTAAAACGATGCCTATTTACGAATATCAATGCGCCAAATGCACATGCTGCTTCGAGAAGCTCGTTTTCGGCCAAAACCCCGAGGCAGTCTGTCCGTCCTGCGGATCGAAGGAGACGGAGAAACGTCTCTCGAAATTCGGCATGGGAAAAGGATCAACGCCCTCCCCGTCGTCCGGCTCGGGGTGCGGAGGATGCAGTTCCTCGTCCTGCGCGGGCTGCAAGTAAGGCATCATTCCCGCCAAGGGACGCCGTTCAGTATCCATTGACGGCGTCGATCAGCTTTCTCAGGCGTCCGAAATCCTTCCGGTTGAAATCGATCACCAGCCTCGGCAGGCGAATGAGCTCCTCTTCATCCGCCTCGACCGGGAGCGCGCCGGACCGCAGTATAGTGCCGTCCTTCGTCAGGATATCGTTGAACTGGTGGCGGAGCGCTTCCACCTGGTGCGCATCGAGCGGACTCGACAATCGGAGGATCAGACGATCCTCCGAATACCGCATGCTGTGGTATCGGCGGTAGAATTGCCGGATCCTTTCAACTGCTGCTGCCACAGAATCGACTCGCTCGAAGAAATCGAAATCCGTGGTGCCGATGTATCCCCGCCGGAGCAGTTCCTCCTCGAAAAAACGGATCCACGCGGTCCAGTAGGTTCCTCCCGGTTCGTCGATCAGGATCAGGGGCAGGGGATCGCGCTTGCCGGTCTGGATGAGGGTAAGCGTCTCCATGGCCTCGTCGAGCGTACCGAAGCCTCCGGGAAAGAGCGCAATGGCATGCGCTTCCTTCAGGAAGGCGACCTTGCGGTTGAAGAAGTATTTGTAGGTGATCAGCCGCGGATTGCCCACGAGCACGGCGTTGGGATGCTGCTCGAAGGGCAGGCGGATGTTCACGCCGAAGGAATGTTTCGGTCCCGCGCCTTCGTTCGCCGCCTGCATGATTCCCCCGCCGCCGCCGGTGATGACCATATAGCCTGCGGAAGCAAGGGCGGCGCCGAAATCGCGCGCCATGGCGTAGACCGGCTCGGCGGGAAGGGTCCGCGCTGAGCCGAACACCGTCACTTTGCGCACGCCGCGGTAGGGGCCGAAGACCTTGGCGGTGAACCGCATCTCCTTGAGCGTCGAGTTCATGAGCTTGAGATCGGCGCGGCGGTCATCCTCCTGTCCGGCCTTGAGCGCCGCAAGGATCATTTCCCGCACATATTCCGGCCTGCGGATCTCCTCTGCCTGGTCGATCAAGCGGTCGATGGCCTCGTCGATGGGGCCGTTGGTCCTGGTGAAATGCAGTTTCATGGAAGTCGCCTCCGCCGGATCATTCGCTGTGCAATCCCTCGAAGAATGTTCTGAATTCCCCGCGGTCGTCGGTGATCCGGCATGTGGGGATCGACCGGAGGAAGGACCTGCCGTAGCCTTTGGTCGTGATGCGCGAGTCGAGCACGGCAACGGCGCCCTTGTCCGTCTTGGTCCGGATCAGTCTGCCGAAGCCCTGCCGGAAGAGCAGCGTCGCCTGGGGAACCTGGTATTCGTAGAAGGGATTCTTCAGCCGTTCCATGCGCGCTTCGATGAGCGGTTCGTCGGGCACGGCGAACGGCAGCTTGGCGATAACCACGCACTGGAGCGCATCGCCGGGGATGTCGATGCCCTGCCAAAACGATGCCGTGCCCATGAGGATGACGTTCCGCTGTTCCTTGAACTGTTCGATCAAACGGTAAACGGGCATTTCGCCCTGGCACAAGACGCCCAAGCCCGGCAGGCTGCTACGGAGATTTGCGGCGGATTTGCGGAGGTGGCCGTAACTCGTGAAGAGCACGAGGGTCCTTCCCTTCGTAACCGAAAGGATCGCGTGCAATTCTCCGTCGAAGCGCTCCTGGAAGCCAGCAGCAGACTGGTCGTCGAGGCCCGGGGCGATATAGAGAAGCGCCTGGTTCGGGAAATCGAAGGGCGAGTCGAGCTGAAGTTCCGACGGCGCGTCAAGGCCGATGCGCGACTTGATATACGTGAAGGAACCTCCGGCTGACAGCGTTGCAGAGGTGAGCACGACGGTGTCGAGCCGGCCGAAGAGGTGCTCGCGCAGCGTTTCGGCGACATCGATGGGAGAGGCGATCAGCCGGAGGCGCTTGTTTTCCCGTTCCGCCCAATACACGAATCCATCCCGGGACTGGTCGAGGTTCTGCCGGATTGCAGCGGCCAGCCCGGCCGCCCTTCCTGCGAACACCTTGACCTCCTGCTCCTCCTCGTGCGTCTCCACGTTGAGTGCGAGCAGGGCGTCTTTGAGCTTCAGGAGCGGATCGCTCAGGCCGTCGCGGATGAAGCCCGGCTGCCGGACGCGAAGGACGGGCTCGGTCTTGAGCGCGCTCGCAAGATCCAGAAAGAAGTTCTCAGCGGTCATGCGGAGGTTGTCGACCAGGTCCCGCGCAACCTGTGCGCCGTGGCCCTGGACGCGAAGTCGCGTCAGAACGCCTTTGCGGGTGCGCTGGCTCAGGAGGCTGTCCAGGAGGAAGCGG
>JAKAHZ010000078.1 GCA_021814615.1 Nitrospirota bacterium
CAGTTCCGCCCGTCGTCACGCTGGACATCATTTCTTTTAAGAGCCGGTTATTCATGGCGACAAGCTCTTCGTTCGCCCGTTTCAATTCAAGGCATTTGCTGGAGACCTGCCGTTCACGCACCACCATGTTGCCGTAGTGCCGCTTGAGTTCGGCGGTGTAGGCCTTTAAAGCTTCATGCTGCTGCTCAAGGTCTTTTTTCGATGCCAGCTGAAAAATGTTTGTTATCAAACTTCCAAAGGCGACAAGGCCGAGAATGTCCTCGCCTTCCCCGGTTTTCATGACCGTTTTTGTCGGCATGGCGCACCTCCTGATGTGTACAATGTATCATACTTGATACATCCTGTCAATAACGACCAGTCCGTTCCCATGGTTTGACATTGGTATGTGAACAAATAAAGCGGGGGAGCCTTTCGGCTCCCCCGCTCGTTTTTCTTCCTTATATATTTCTTCTCTACTTCAGCATCGCGTGCAGCCGGTCGAGCGACTTCTTGATATCCGATTCCGGATGCTCGTGGTCGATGAGCTTCCCTGCCAGGAAATCGCCGTAGGCCTGCATATCGAAGTGGCCGTGGCCCGAGAGGTTGAAGAGGATGGTGCGCTGCTTGCCCTCTTCCTTGGCCTTCATCGCCTCGTCGATGGCGCACTTGATGGCGTGGGACGACTCCGGCGCCGGGATGATGCCCTCGGTCTTGGCGAACTGCATGGCCGCCTGGAAGACCGGGAGCTGCGGATAGGCGCGGGCCTCGATGATCTTGTCGTGGTAAAGCTGCGATACCAGGGCCGAGTCGCCGTGATACCGGAGTCCGCCCGCGTGGATCCCTGAGGGCATGAAGTCATGGCCCAGGGTGTACATGTTGATGAGCGGCGTCATGCCCGCCACGTCGCCGAAGTCGTAGGTGAACTCGCCCTTGGTGAGCGTGGGACAGGATGCCGGCTCCACCGCGATGGCGCGCAGTTGCTTGCCGTTGATCTTATCGTGGAGGAACGGGAATGCCAGGCCGGCGAAGTTGCTGCCTCCGCCGCAGCAGGCGATCACCACGTCGGGATAGTCCCCGGCGATCTCGAGCTGTTTCTTCGCCTCCAGGCCGATGACGGTCTGGTGGAGGCAGACATGGTTCAGCACCGAGCCGAGCGCGTAGTTGGTGTCGTTGTGCGTTGCCGCGTCCTCCACAGCCTCGGAGATGGCGATGCCCAGGCTGCCGGAATTGTCCGGATCGAGCTCAAGGATCTTTCTGCCCGCGTTCGTCAGCTTCGACGGGCTGGCATGCACCGTGGCGCCCCAGGTCTCCATCATCAGGCGGCGGTACGGCTTCTGACCGAAGCTCACCTTCACCATGTAGACCGTCACATCGAGGCCGAAGTAGGTCCCGGCCAGGGCCATGGAAGAACCCCACTGGCCCGCGCCCGTCTCGGTGGCGATGCGCTTCATCCCGGCCTTCTTGTTATAGTAGGCCTGCGGGATGGCAGTGTTCGGCTTGTGGCTACCCGCTGGGCTGACGCCTTCATATTTATAGTAGATCTTCGCCGGCGTCCCCAGGGCCTTCTCGAGCATGTGCGCCCGGAAGAGCGGCGACGGCCGCCAGAGCGTGTAGATGTCCAGCACTTCCTCGGGGATCGGAACCCACCGCTCAGTGCTTACTTCCTGCAGAATCAGATCCATGGGGAAGATGGGCTTCAAGTCGTCGGGACCAACGGGCTGCTTCGTCCCCGGGTGGAGCGGCGGCTTGGGCTTGTTCGGCATGTCCGCCATGATGTTGTACCATTTGGTGGGAATCTCTTTGTCCGAAAGAACGATCTTGGTCTGTCGCATTCCTACCTCCTGCCGGATGAGATGTTGCGGAAAAGTGCGGATATTTTATACCTTTTAGACTGCAGGCACAACGGGATTTTACTTGATGCCTCCAGATACCGGGATGATGCGGCAACAAGGCGGCGAGACAATAAAGAGAGCTCCTTTCCATCCAGATCGTGTTTTCCTGACCCTCTCTCTTCTGTCTCTTGTAGTTTTTGCTCCAGTCTGATTGATTTTTGCTCAGAGATGCATAATTTGAAAACAATTCGTCCTTGATAAATCACGAAAAAAAGATATTCCTGGTCGGAACAATAATTGCATCCTTTTGTCGCACCTGTCCTCGTTCTACCAGCCGAGCAAGGGGGAAATATGCCTGTTCCGTCATTCCGCAGCCTGGCATCATCGCCGACACGCATCGTGCTGACGTTGATCGCGACGACCTTTCTCGTCGAGCTCGTGCTCATGTTCGTCCTTCCCTCCGGCCGAACACCCCTTGTTGCTATCCTCGATGCCACGCTCCTTGCCGGCGCTCTTCTCCCCTTCTTCTGGATCTTCATCGTCCGTCCGCTCCGGCAGGCGGCGCTCTGCGAGAAAGCACGTGCGGAAGAGCGACGCTCGCTGGCGGAGCGGGACTGGGAACGCACCTTCAACACGATCAGCGACATCATCACCATCCATGACAGCGACTTCAACATCATCCGGGCGAACCGGGCTGCATTCGAGAAACTGGGCCTGCCGGCCGGGGCCACGGCGCAGGCCAAATGTTTCCACTATTTCCACGGCGCCTCCTGCCCGCCCGACCGCTGCGCGACCTGCAGCAGCATCCGGACGGGACAGGAAACGATCACCGAAACCTTCGAGCCGCACCTGAACATGTTCGTGGAAACGCGCGCAATCCCGCGGCGGAACGAAAACGGCGAGATGGCAGGGCTGATCCATGTGGTGCGGGACATCACGAAGCGGAAGCAACTGGAGCAGTCCCTGGAGCAGCAGAAGCAGTTTGCCGAAGACATGCTCCAGAACCTGGCGGTGGCTGCCTTCGTGCTCGACCCGTCGCACCGCGTGATGCTCTGGAACCGTGCATGCGAGGAGCTCACCGGCGTACCGGCGTCGGCCATGCTCGGCACTGCCGACCACTGGCGGCCCTTTTACGAATCCCCGCGCCAGACCCTCGCGGACATCGTCATCGACCGCGACCATGACAAGCTGGCTTCCCTCTACTCCCGCTTTTCGCAATCCTGGCTCACCAAGGACGGGCTGCATGCCGAAGGCTGGTACCTGAACCTGAACGGAAGGAACCGCTACCTGGTCTTTGACGCGGCGCCCGTCTATGACCGGGACGGGAAGCTCCTCGTCGTCGTGGAGACGCTCCAGGACATTCCCGAACGCAAGCGGATCGAGGATGAACTGGAACGGAGCGAGACCAAGCTCCGGACGATCATCGAAGCAGAACAGGAATGCGTGAAGCTCCTGGCAGAGGACGGCACGCTCCTGGAAATGAATCCCGCGGGCCTGCGCATGATCGACGCCGACTCTGCTGACCAGGTCGTGGGAAGGTCCATCTATCCGCTCATCTCGCCCGGCCACCGCGACCAGGTGAGGACGATGACGGAACGGGTCTTCCGGGGCGAGGAGCAGGAGCTCCAGTTCGAGATCATGAGCCTTCGAGGCGCTCGACGGTGGGTCGAGACCAAGGCCGTTCCGCTCCGGAACGAACGGCACCAGATCACCGCGCTGTTGGGCGTGACCCGCGACATCTCGGAGCGCCGCAGGCTCGAGGAGCAGCTGCAGCACGTCCAGAAGATGGAGGCTCTCGGCACCTTGACCGGCGGCATTGCCCATGACTTCAACAACATTCTCACGTCCATCGTCGGGTTCTCGGAGCTCGTGACCATGAACCTGCCCGAGAAGGACCCTTCGCGGGAATACGTCGATCAGATCCTCGCGTCGGCGGAGCGGGCCGCTGCGCTCACGCAGAACCTGCTCGCCTTCAGCCGGAAGCAGCTCAGCCGCCCCGAGCCCACGGACATCAACGAAGTGATCCGGCGCGTGGAAGGCATGCTCGTGCGGCTCATCGGCGAGCACATCACCCTGCGGACCGATCTCGCGCGGGGCAGGCTGAACGTTATCATCGACCGCGGCCAGCTCGAACAGGTGCTTGTGAACCTGGCCGTGAACGCGCGCGATGCCATGACGGAGGAGGGATCGATCCTCATCGCCACCGACGTGGTGCACATTGATCAGGCCTTCCTTGAGCAGAACGGATTCGGCCGCGCCGGCGTGCATGTGCACATCGTGGTGGCGGACACGGGTGCGGGCATGGACCGCGTGACGCGGCAACGCGTGTTCGAGCCCTTTTTCACCACCAAGGATGTGGGAAAGGGAACCGGGCTCGGCCTCTCGATCGTCTTCGGGATCGTGGAGCAGCACGGCGGGTTCATCGACTGCCGGAGCGAGCCGGGGCGGGGCACCGCATTCCACCTCTACTTTCCCGTGGCGCACCGCGAGGCCGAAGGGACGGCAAAGATCGTCGAGCGCCAGCTGCCCCGAGGAACCGAGACCGTGCTGGTCGTGGAAGATGAGCAATCCGTACGCAAGATCACGCAGATCATGCTCGAGAGCCTGGGATACCGGGTGCTGAGCGCGGCGGACGGGGCGGAAGGGCTGCGGCTCTTCACGGAACAGAAGGACCGGATCGACATCGTTCTGCTCGACGTCATCATGCCGGGCATGAACGGCGGGCAGGTCCTGCAGGAACTCCGGCGTGTCCGGCCGGAGGTCAAAAGCATCTTCATGAGCGGATACGCGGCCGACGTGATCACCGGGCGGGGAAGCATCGCCGAAGCGGACCGGATCATCACCAAGCCGGTCCTGCTGCAGGAACTGGCGCTCCAGCTCCGCGGCATTCTGGACAGCGCCTCCGCGTAGCGTGAAGGCTACATGCCGATGGAGAACATGCTCTCCAGGTCGTGGCGCGAGTGGACGCGGAAGGCGATCAGGGTCTCGGAGGTCAGGATGCCCTGGACCTTCAGCATGTGGTGCGTCACCAGCCCGGCAAGCTGTTCGTTGTTCTTCGCCCGGATGATGACGGCAAGATCGTACCGGCCCGCCACGGAATAGACTTCCGACACCCCTTCCATCGCCGCCAGCTCCCCGGCGACCTCGTTCACGCGGTCGCGCGAGACCGTGAGCAATACCAATGCGGTGACCATGAGAACCTCCTGTAATCGACAACCCCTGTACGATTCACGCCTGACAGCTTGCCGAACAAGTCACACAACAACGTCATTCATAGCAGCCGCATCGTGCGCATGCAACTCAAACAATCGCACGTACGTGCTTGCGGTGCCTTTTGTGGCTGTCGTTCTTCCTTGTATCGTTCTCCCTGAACTTCGAAATCCCTTCCGCTCCGACTCCCCGCAAGCACCGGGGATCGGGAGCTGAGCACGACCCCTCGTGGAGCAGGCTGTGCGCGGGGCAACCTCCATGACATGCTGCATGAAGCTCGCAGGATCTGCGAGGACAGGAATTGGCTCGATAGGTTCTGAAGAAGTCGAGCTTTTCGTGCTGCCATATATGTTCAAAAGGATCGTTCAGGATGTTGCCGAGCAGGAAATCCTCCCTGCCGAAGAAGAGGTTGCAAGGATAGACCGATCCGTCCGGCAACATGCCGAGTTTGGTTGTTCCTGCGGGACAACGCACATCCTGCAGCGCGGGATACTCCCGGTCGGGAAGAAAGCCGGAGCAATAGACCATGCCGATCCTCTCGTTCGTCAGCCTGCGCAGGGCCGCACGATAGTGATCGAACGACAAGGCATCGGCCAGCTGTTCGGCCGCCATGGCATCGCGGAAGAGAAGAACATACTGCCGGGGATTGAAGGAGAGAAGCAGATCCGGCAGAGCCGGATCCAATTCCCTGCACATGACCGACTTGACGACAGGTCGACGGGTCCGGATGAATGCTTCGAGCGCACGCGCTGCGTCGAGATCATTCACCGAAATGCCCAGGTTCACCGCGGGAAACTGATCCAGGATCTCGCCCAACGCGCCCGGATCGGATCCGTTCGAGCTGAGATTGACGGTGAATCCGTGGTCCAGGGCAAGAGCAATGAAGCCGGACAGGTCCGGATGGAGCGTCGGTTCCCCGCCCAGGATGTCCAGTGTCCTGGTTCCGGCAGCGGAGAGTACACCGATCATGCGCGTGAACTGGGGGATGGTCGTATCGGATGAGTGCGGCAGGCCGCGGTTGAAACAGAATCCGCAAGACCGATTGCAGCGGAGCGTGGGATAGAACTGGATGTAATCGGGCCCGGAGTTCACTCCCTTATTGTATCATAAAGCGCTTGCCCCGCCTGTTGAGGAAGCCCTCGTCCGCAAGCCGGGAGAGATTCTGTTCCACCCTTTTGGGATCCACACCCGCCTCTTCGGCGATCTGCGCTGCGGTTAACTCACGCCCCTTGACCAGGACCTTGAGGATCGCTCCGCGCACCTGCCGGTTGGAATTCTCGAAAGGGCTTTGGCGGATGTAGTGCATGCTCCGGCGATTCGGATTCCCGTGTTCCTTCTTGAGCATGGTCCCGTAATCCATGAGCGCATTGTACCAGCGCGACGGGTCCTTCCGGTCCAGTGCTCGCTCGACAAGCGGGAGCAGCTCATCATCATGCACCTGCGCGCGGCCTGCGAAGAACTCGTGGATGAAGACGCGGCGGATGTTGGTGTCCATGAACACCACCGGATTGTTGAAGGCGAACGCAGCGATCGCGCCGGCGGTGTAGGGCCCGATGCCGGGAAGCTTCTTCAATGCTTCGGGATCGGACGGCAGTCTTCCTCTGTGCTCGTCAACAACGACCTGCGCGAGTTTCTTAAGCGCCAGGGCGCGGCGATTATAGCCCATGCCGGACCAGATCGACAACAACATCGGCAGCGGCGCCTCCGCAAGCTGGGCAAATCCGGGGAAAGCAGCAAGGAATTCCCGGAACTTATCGATCACCCGGTCCACCTGCGTCTGCTGCAGCATGATCTCGGAGATCAACACGCGAAAGGGCGTGACCCGCTTGCGCCAGGGAAGATCGCGGCCGTGCCGTGCATAGTATGCGAGGACCTTCTTCCGGAAAGCGCGGATCTGCGCGGAGGAAACGGGAGTGTGGTTCTTCGAAGAGGCTCGTGCAGGCATGCGAGCGATTTCCTTGCTGTGATGAATTGATCACACGATAAGGCGGGAACACAGGACTGTCAACAGGTATATGGAGGGAAGACGCGCCTATTGCATACCACTTTCCGCAAAGAAGCACGCAACAAAAAAGCCCATGCCATTGACCGCATGGGCTGACCTTCTGTCTTGCGAACCTCACTGGGCGTTTACAGCAGCGAAACCTCGCGCGCGGCAGAGGAGACCACGTAGCACCGATCGATATTTGACTGCGGGTCCGCGGGAAAAACGAAGAAACCGGGACGGCCCGGCTGGTACCCTTGCGTCGTGCCGATCAGGAGCTCGCCGTCAGCGAACAGCACCTTGATCTTTCTGCCCGCCGCGGGCTTGGCGGGATTGAACTCCTTCTTATCGGCATAGTTCGGATTGCCCGCATAATCCTTTACGAAGAAGACCGCCTTCAGATCCCGCATGGAGATGTCTTCAGGCCTGGCCCCCGGCAGGGTACCGGCAGGCACAAGATGAAAGAGGTCCTTGTTCGGCATGAAATCATTGCTGATGCCTTTCTTCAGGCGGCCGTCTTGAAAACGCGCAACGATCTTGCTCTGCATGATCCCCTCCTTCTTATATGAACCGGACAACGTGAATCTGTCCTTATGTGTTTGCTGTCACTATTCCTCGTTCCCGTCTATCCAGAAGATAGATCACCTCACACCGACAGTCAAGCGTGTGAAAAAATTCTTCCAGGATACCGGTATGGGGTGATGAAGATCAAAAAGCAGGAAACATCTTTTTCTTCCATGTCATGATGGCTGATTCATACCTGCTGCGCAGAAGAGGATCAGGGCAGGGCAGTTCGCGGGACTGCAGTTCCAGCTTCTTGATGCTCCGGCCGTAAAAGAACATCGGGATATTGATGCACAGGACCAGGAGCAGTCCGATGATGACCGTCCGGCTCATCATGAAGAGACCCAGGAAGATCTGGAGAACGCCCGCAACCAGGGTGGCAAGCGCGGCAATCATGTTATGCCGCACGATGTCCTTGAATTGTTCGAGCGCAGAATCATCAGCGACGGTCTGGTGCTCCTTGAGAAACTCGGCGATTCTGGCTTTTTCGTGCACGGAAACGCCGAAGAGCATGGCGCTCAGGACGATGTACGACGCGATGATGACGATATCGAAGAATGCGCCTGCAGCGGCGACCATCAGCATGTCTTGGGGATTCATGGGACGGGAAGCTCCTTTCTCCGTTCCCGATCATAGTGCAGCAGGCGAAAAGAATCAAGCGGCATCTACGGAAGGTGGCAAAGAAAAACCCCTGGAGAGATCCCCAGGGGTTGCATGAAAAAAAATCAGAGCGGGCCGTAAGCCGGGTTCTGTGTCCCCGGTTTCCCGGGGCGGTGAGCATTTATCTGGGACCCGCATTGCTGCGGGACACGAGCGATCTACCCGGAAGTCTCGGACGGGCCGTCCTTATTCCCTTGCGGGAAGCGCTTCCCTATGTGATCTTGCTCCAGGCGGGGTTTGCCAAGCATCCCCGGTCGCCCGGGGATCTGGTGGGCTCTTGCCCCACCGTTTCACCCTTACCCTTGCGGGCGGTCTTCTTTTCTGTGGCACTGTCCATGGGGTCGCCCCCTGTCCCCTTTCGGGACCGCCTTGCCCTCTGGAGCCCGGACTTTCCTCCCCCCTTTCGGGGAGCGATCACCTCACCCGCTCTGAATCTGTGAAAGAACAAACAACCGGGTCAGGGTCAAGGGTCCGGGGTCCAGGAAGGGAGTGGATCATTTTCGCTTCGCTGGTCCCTGGCTGCCGGCCCCTGGCGCCTGCTTATTGTATTTTCTCATCGATCGCCTTATTTGCCAAGGCGTCTGCTTCCTTGTTCTGCGCCCGGGGAATATAGCGAACCTCCACCTTCCCGATCCTGGCCATGAGCTCCTTCACCTTGGCATGCAGGGGCTTGAGCCCCTCGTTCTTGACCTTGTACTGGCCGTTGATCTGTTTGACCAGGAGTTCCGAATCGGCAAAGAGCTTGACGCTCGTGGCGCCCAACCGGAGTACATGTTCGAGCCCCATGATGGCGGCCGTATACTCGGCGATGTTGTTCGTCGTCGTGCCCAGGTAACGGGCAAGGCCCTCTTCGGGCTTGCCGTCCTTCACGACATGCACGCCGGCGCCGGCCTCCCCGGGATTGTTGCGCGATGCGCCGTCGGTATAGATGGTCAGTTCCATAGGGGCTTGCGGGCTTGACAGCCTAGCGGCCGTGTTACACGCGCGGCGCGATCGCTTCCTTATAATAGAGGATCCGGTGGCAATGCGGGCAGTCGATGAGGCTCTCGTTCTTCTTCACGTTCACGAAGACCTGCGGCGGAATGCTCATGAAGCAGCCCGAGCAGGCCTCGTTCCGCGCTTCCACGATCACCCGGCCGTTCTTCGAATCATAGAGCCGCTCATACTGCGCCAGGAGCCGCTTGTCGAGGCGCGCGGCGAAATCCTTCCGCGTCGCCAGCTCGCCCGATAGCTGGCTGTCCAGGCCGGCAAGCGCCTCATCGAGCTTCTTCCGGTCTTCTTCGATCTCCCTGCCCGCTTCCGCTACGCGGCCCTCGGCATTCTTGATCTCCGCCGCCGCGGCATCGATCCGCTCCATGAGCTTCAGGATCTCTTCCTCGATCGTCTTGTTCTCTTTCTCGGCGGTCTCGATCTCCTTGAGCATCGCCTGGTATTCCTTGTTGTTCTTGATCTCCGAGGTTCTTGCCTTCAGCTTCTCCACCTTCACGCCGCCGTCCTCGAGATCGCGATCGCGGTCCCGCTTCGCCTTCTGCGCTTCCTCGATCGCCTCGCGCGCTTTGTCAAGTTCGGCCCGGGTCGCCAGGCCGCGGGCGTCGAGGTCGGCGATCTGCAGCGGGATGCGTTTCTTCTCCTCCTGGCGGGCGCGGATGCGTCCGTCGATCTCCTGAAGCTGGATCAGCAGGTTCAACTGTTCGTTCATGGTCCTCTCCAAATGAAAAATGCGCCCGAGGCGCATTGCTAGAATCGCGGTGCTGACGGTGTCATTGCAACAAAACGATCTGCGCTCTGCATTCCCTGCTCCATCGATTGGTGGGCCCACCAGGATTCGAACCTGGGACCAACCGGTTATGAGCCGGTAGCTCTACCAGCTGAGCTATGGGCCCCCAGTGCCGCAAACACTGATCGGACGGCGTCCCGGCGGAACGCCGTCCGAAGCGAAGCGTCATATTGACACACCCCGCCGCAAATGTCAAGCAAAGGCGCTATTCGATGAAGCTCTTGAGCGATTTGCTCCTGCTCGGGTGGCGCAGCTTGCGGAGCGCCTTGGACTCGATCTGCCGGATGCGCTCCCGCGTCACCTCGAACTCCTGGCCCACCTCTTCGAGGGTGTGGTCCGTGTTCTCGCCGATGCCGAACCGCCAGCGAAGCACCTTCTCCTCCCGGTCGGTGAGCGTGTTCAGGACCTTGCGCACCTGGTGGTAGAGGTTGTTCCGGATCGCGTTTTCCAGCGGCGAGGCGACCTTCTTGTCCTCGATGAAATCTCCCAGATGGCTGTCCTCCTCCTCGCCGATGGGCGTCTCGAGGGAGATGGGCTCCTTGGCGATCTTCATGATCTTCCGCACCTTCTCCACGGGAAGCTTCATCGTCGCGGCGATCTCCTCGGTGGTCGGTTCGCGGCCCAGGTCCTGCACCAGCATCCGCGACGTGCGGATGAGCTTGTTCATCGTCTCGATCATGTGTACGGGGATCCGGATCGTCCGCGCCTGGTCGGCAATGGCGCGGGTGATGGCCTGGCGGATCCACCAGGTGGCATAGGTGCTGAACTTGTAGCCCCGCTGCCATTCGAACTTGTCCACCGCTTTCATAAGGCCGATGTTCCCTTCCTGGATCAGGTCGAGGAACTGCAGCCCCCGGTTCGTATATTTCTTGGCGATCGAAACGACGAGCCGGAGGTTCGCCTCCACCAGCTCGCTCTTGGCCAGTTTCGCACGTTCTTCCGCTTTTTCGAAAGCGCGGAAGGCCTTGCGAAGGTTCTCCGCCGAAACGCCGCTCGCCGCTTCCGCGATCTTGACGCGCTTGCCCGCCTCGCGGTGGACACGCTCCATGTCCAGGAGCGCTTCGGGCTTGACGCCCAGACGCCGGCCGGCGTTCTTCAGCTCCCGGCCGCCCAGGCGCGCCTGCCGGAAAGCTTCCTTGATCTGCGCGGCGTCCCTGCCGATCTTGCGCGCGAAGGAGTTCAGGGTGCGGTCGGCGTGGTTGATCTCCGCCACCATCTCGCGGAGCTTGAGCACGATGCGGTCCGTCTGGCGGCAGTGGACATTCAGCGCTTCGAGCTTGCCGAAAAGCTGGTCGCTCACCGCCTGGGCCTTCTCGCGGAGCTTCTTCTTCCGCGCGTCCTCCCGGCGGGCCGCAGCAAGGGACTTGTTCAGGCCGGCCAGCTCTTTGTCGTGCCGCTCCACTTCGGCGATGAGCTTCAGCACCCGCGCCTTGATCTCCTCCTCGTTCTGCACCTGCGTCTCGTCGAATTCGTCCTCGTCGCAGCGCACGATCTCAAGGATGCTCACCTTGCCCTTGCGCAGCCGCTCGCCGAGCTCGCGCACATCCTGGAAGGCAAAGGGAAGTCCGTAGAGGATCTGGGCGGCCTCGCGCTTGCTTTCCTCGATCCGCTGGGCGATGGCGACCTCGCCTTCCTTGGACAGGAGCGGCACCGTTCCCATTTCTTTGAGGTAGAGCCGGACGGGATCGTCGGTCTTGGCCAGCCCCGCCTCGCCCCCCTCCTCGCCTTCCTCTTCATCCTCTTCCGCCGCGTACTCCGCAGCCTCGCCTTCCTCGTCCTGTTCGTCCTCCGACGACGCTGCCCGCGCCTTGCCATCGCGATGGGGGGCGCCGGAATCGAGTTCGTCCTCGCCGAAGAGGGAGATGATGCTGTCCAGCTGCTCCGTGGACACCTCCTCGACCGGTTCAATGCTTTCCTCGAAAGGCGGATAGGCTTCGCCGCGCGCCTCTGCCGGCTGTTTCTTCGCCTCCGCCGCTTTGCTCCGTGCAGCCGCTGCCGTCTTCCGATCGTTCCTTGCCATAGACAGTTCCCTTCCCCCCCTAGTGAACTGTAAGCGGCTACTGCGCGCCGCTCCGCTTCGTCTCCACCAGCTGCTTCTGGAGCTCCGCCACCCGTTCCCGGTCGCCCCTGCTCTCCGCGTCCTGAATCGCCGCGAGGATCGAGCGCATCTTCTTTGACGAGCCCTGCTGCCGGATCCGGTCGATACAGTCGTCGCAGGTCTTCTCAGGATCGTGGTAGTCCGCGTCGAGCACCGCGTAATAGGACAGAAGCCGGTTCAGCTCTTCGTCGCCTTCCACGGCAAGCCGACGCAGGTCGAACCCGGCGCCTTCCGCCAGGACCGCAAAGATCCGTTCGGCTGCGCGGCGGAAGAGCGGGTCCGTGAAATCCTCCGGCCCGATCCTGCCCTTGAGCCTTCGCGCGGTCTCCTCGTCCTTGAGCATGAGATGGATCAGCATCTCCTCGGCGCGGGGGCGCTGTCCCGTTCCCTTGTGAGCCGGGGCGGCGCCTTCAGCGGTCCGCTCCCGCGGCCCGGCATGCGCGGTCCGGCGCTCGGCCAGTTCCTGCCGGAGCACCGCCTCGTCCACATCCAGCGCCTCGGCGGTCTTTTTCAAATAATGGTCCCGCTCGATGCCTGACGGCAGCCTGCTGATGAAGCCCAGCATCTCCCCCGCCCGGCTGACCTTTTCGTCGATGGGCGCGCCCGCGCCTTCCTTCACCACCTGGGCAAGCACGAAATCCATGAGCGGCACGGCGTCCTTCAAACAGGCGATGAAAGCATCGAGCCCCTTCGTTCCGAGAAAAGTATCCGGATCGTCGCCGCCGGGCAGCAACACCACCTTGACGTTCATGCCGCTCCCGGCCAAAAGATCGAAGCTCCTGAGCGCAGCTTTCACGCCCGCCGGGTCGGGATCGAAGATGAGCTTCACGTTCTTCGTGAACCGGCGCATGAGCCGGAGGTGGCCGTCGGTAAGGGCCGTGCCGAGCGTCGCCGTGGCATTCCGCACGCCGTACTGGTGGCAGGCGATGGCGTCCAGGTATCCTTCGACGATGATGAAATGATCGTTCTTCCGGGCCGCCTCCTTGGCCATGTCCATGCAGTACAGCACGTTGCTCTTGCTGTAGAGCGGCGTCTCGGGCGAGTTCAGGTACTTGGGCAGCGCATCGTCCATCACCCGGCCGCCGAAGGCGATCACGCTGCCGTTGATGTCCCGGATCGGAAAGATGATCCGCCCGCGGAAACGGTCGTAGTGCCCCTCGCCCTCGCTCCGTTTGACGATGATCCCCGCTTTTTCCAGAAACGCGGGCGCATGCCCCTTCTGTTTCAGATGCCGGAGCGCTCCGTCCCACTCGGGCCGCGACCATCCCAATCCGAAGTCCTTGATGATGCTCTCGCGCACGCCGCGTTTGGCAAGGTAGGCCCGGGCCGCGCTTCCCGCCGGCCCTTCGAGCTCCGCCCGGAAATAGGCTGCCGCGTCGGCCATCACGGCGAGCAGTGCCTTGCGCTCGTCCTCGTACTTCTTGTTCGATGCTTGGGGCCTGCTCTCGGGCAGCGTAATGCCGGACCGCTCCGCCAGTTTCCGCACCGCTTCGGGAAAGTTCAGCCCTTCCTGGAGCTCCAGGAACTTGAACACGTCGCCGCCCGCGCCGCAACCGAAGCAGTGAAAGATCTGTTTGTCCGGATTCACGCTGAAGGACGGCGTCTTTTCGTTATGGAAAGGACAGAGCCCCTGCCAGTTCTTGCCCGTGCGCTTGAGCGAGACATAACCCGAGATCAGGTCCTGGATATCGACGCTGTCCCGCACCCGCCGTATGACGTCGTCGGTGAACACGCTCAGTACCCATTAAACCGCGAAGACGCGAAGAACGCCAAGAACTGCATCAACCTCAGCCGACTCACTCCGCAGGACCTTACACCTTGCCCGGATGCCACCTGTGAAGGGTCCGTCTGGAACCGTACACCCACGGTTTCCTTCGCGTCCTTTGCGCCTTCGCGGTAAACCGTTACATATTACTTCTTCAACTCCGCCACGGTCACGCCCGCACCGCCTTCGCTCGGTTCGCCCGGACGGATCGATTCCACGAGCGCATGCCCTTTCAAAAACGCGGTGACCGCTTCCTTGAGCGCGCCGGTTCCCAGGCCGTGGATCACCGTTACCTGCCGGAGCCCGATGACCGCCGCGCGATCGATGAACCGGTCAACCTCGAGCAGCGCCTCGTCCACCCGCTTGCCCAGAAGGTTCAGCCGGTCCGCGATCCCCTCGCGCTCGGTGAGCGCAGCGCTCCATCCCGAATCGCTCGGCAGCGGGGCCTGCCGTTCCTTCTGCTCCAGCGGCACGGCATCGCGCATGCGCAACCGGAGCTTCATACCGCCGCTGTCCACTTCCAGTTCCTCGCCCGAAACAAAGAGCACCGTGCCGGTCTTCCTGAGCCTCGGGATGCGCACGCGGTCTCCGGGACGGAGATCGTATTTACCCATCGGCGCGGTTTCCTCCCGCGGCGCTTCCCGCTCTTCCAGCCTTGCGGCGAGTGACGCGACGGACCGCCGCTCCTCCTCCACCTCCGGCCTGCCCATGCCGGTGACGCGGGAGAGCTCCTTCAGCTTGCGGCGCAGGGCATCCACCACGTCGCGGGCATCCTGCCGGGCCTTCGCGCGGGCTGTCCGCGCCTCGTCAGCCGCCGCGCGGGCCAGCGTCTCCGCTTCCTGCCTCCTCCGCTCAGCTTCCCGCCGGGCGTCCTCAGCAGCCTCGAGCTCCAGCCCGAGCCTTCTGGCATCCTGCTCCACCTGCTCCAGCAGCCGGTCGAGCCCCGCCTCGTCGCTGTTCATGCGGCCGCGCGCATCGTTCACTACCGCCGGCGGTATGCCGATGCGGCCGGCCATGTCCAGGCCGTAGCTCCTGCCGGGCCTGCCGGGAAGGAACCGGTACGTAGGTTTTAAGGTATCGCTGTCGAACTCCATGGCAGCGTTCACGGCGCCTTCCGTGCGGCTGCCAAAGAGCTTCAGCCCTCCGTGATGCGTCGTGACCACCGTGGTGCAGCCGCGGTCCACGAGGCTCTGGAGCACCGCCGAGCCGAGCGCGACTCCTTCCGCCGGGTCCGTGCCCGATCCCAGCTCGTCGAGCAGCACCAGCGACCGCCCGTCAGCTTCGGTCAGCACCGCCGCAATCCGCTTCATGTGCGACGAAAAGGTGCTCAGGTCCTCTTCGATGCTCTGGTCGTCGCCGATGTCCGCGAAGACGCCGGAAAAGACGGGCAGCGCGCTGCCCTCCGCGGCCGTCGTCGGGATGCCTGCCTGGTGCATGAGGCAGAGCAAGCCGATGGTCTTGAGCACTACGGTCTTGCCGCCCGCATTCGGCCCGCTGATGATCAGTGTCTTCCGGTCCGCGGCCAGGTCCAGATCGTTGGCCACCACCGCGCCTCCGCCCTGGCGCTGCTTCACCACCAGGAGAGGATGGCGCGCCGCACGGATCACGAGCCGTCCGTCATGGGAAAGTTCCGCAGTCGCCCCGCCGTAGGCTGCGCCGAATTCCGCCCGCGCCGAAACCGCGTCGATCCCGGCAAGCGCATCGACGGTCGCGCCGATCGCGGCAGCCTCGGCAGCCATGCGGCTGGTGAGCCCTCGCAGGATCCGCTCCACCTCGTCGCGCTCGTCCATGCGCAGCTCGGCCAGATGGTTGTTCTGGTCCAGCACATCGAGGGGTTCGACAAAGACCGTGGCACGGGAACCCGACTGGCCGTGCACCACGCCCCGGATGCTCTGGCGGAAGTTCGGCTTGAGCGGGATCACGTACCGGTCGTCGCGGATCGTGATCACCTGCTCCTGCACCACGTTCTGGCTGCCGCGCAGCAGCCGCTCCATGCGGCCCAGGATGTCGTCGCGCGTGCGCTGGATGAGCTTGCGCAGGCGACGGAGCTCGGGGCTTGCCGAGTCCTTCACCTCGCCGGTCTCGTCGATCGACGCCGTCACGGCGTCCTCGATCTCCTTGAGCGGCGTGATCCTGCCCGCGATTTCCGCAAGGAGCGGCGCCCGGAGAGGGCTTTCCGCTCCGTCGAAACGCCGGAAGAAAGCCTTGCACCGCCTCCCCGCGGCAAGCGCGGCCGCCACGACGAGAAGCTCCTCGGGCCGGAGCGCCAGGCCGGACACGGCCAGCTTTCCCACTGCCTCGCGGCAGTCGCCGATGCCCGCCAACGGGACCTGCTCGCCCGCCTGCCGGAGAAGCATGAGCTCCTTCGTTTCCGCCAGCCGCCGCCGCACGATCTCCTCGTCCGTCGCGGGCAGCAGCTCCAGCACGCGGTCCCTGCCCGGCGGGGAGACGGCGAAACGCGCGACGATCTCCCGGAGCCGGTCAGATCGG
>JAKAHZ010000197.1 GCA_021814615.1 Nitrospirota bacterium
GGAAGTGAGCGGCAACAGTGTCAGATGCAAGGCGTTCTCACGCAGGGCAGCTGAGCGCGCATTAAGGATTGTCTCGCGGCGCAAAGAACCAAAGACTAAATCCCTGGATCCCCGATTGGATCATTCGGGGATGACGATCTTAACACGCCTCGTCACTTGTCCGTCATTCCCGCGAAAGCGGGAATCCAGAATCACTCTATTCTTTCTATTCCCGACAGGGTCACTCGGGAATGACGTTCTAAGACCTCATCCGTGTTAATCCGTGTCCAAATCCCATCCGAGTTATCTGCGTTGATCCGTTTCCAATCTTCAATCCGCTGTTATCCGCGTTCATCCGCGTCCAAGTGAATACGCGAACCTATCCCTGCTTCAGAGACGCGATCTGGCGGTCATGGATGGCCGAAAGAAGCAAAACCGCAGCGGTCGCGCCGATGAGCGCCATGAGCATGTCCGATTGTGTGTCCCAGGCGTAGCCTTGCGTGCCGAGAAACGCCTCGGCAGCCTCGCCGGTCAACTCAGCGGTCCACCATTCGATCAGCTCGTAGAGCGCGCTGATGGCCAGGCAGATCGAGACGACGATGAAGGCCAGCCATCCCTTCCCGGCAACGACCTTCTTCCTGATCAGGATCTCCCGCGCAATGATCGCGGGAATGAATCCCTGGGCGAAATGACCCACCTTATCGTAGTTGTTCCGCGTTTGGTGCAAACCGTCCCGGATCCAGTCGAAGAGCGGCACCTCGGCATACGTGTAATGCCCGCCGATCATCAGGATGACGCTGTGGATGAGGATCAGGGTATAGGCGAGGCTCGTAAGCGGGAATCGTTTTCTCGTCAAGGCAAGGATGATAAAGGCGGCGGTTGCAGGAGCCACTTCCAGGAACCACGTGAAATAGTCCCTGGGATGAAACCCCGACCAAGCGAGAACTGCCGCGAAGATTGCTATCCATGTTCTGGTCATGGCACATGCTCCTCTCGTATGAATCCGGGCGACCTTCGACCATCCTTCGCATGCCTGGCGATGGCGCGATTATACCATTGCGCCTCCTGTTGTAAAGAAAAATCGCCGGCACTGTTATATCACTGTCCTCCGCGACATCTTGACATACTCCGGCACCAGGCACGACAATATATATAGGATACAAGGAGGCCGTATATGAAGAACAGGGAATCAATAATCCTGGTTTCCGGATCTACTGGCAAACAGGGCGGCGCGGTGGCAAGAGAGCTGCTGTCCCACGGGTACCGGGTCAGGGCCATGACGCGGAAAACCGGCTCCCGGCCGGCCATTGAATTGGCATCCTTGGGCGCGGAAGTCGTCCGCGCGGACCTGGACGACGAACGAACGCTCACCGCGGCATTGAAAGGTGTGTGGGGCGTCTTTGCCGTGCAGAACACCTGGGAGGCAGGCGTAGAACGCGAGGAAGCGCAGGGAAAGCGGCTGGCCGAAGCAGCGAAGCGGGCCGGCGTGGAGCATTTCGTGTACAGTTCTGTGGGCTCGGCCCACCGGAAGACCGGCATCCCCCATTTCGAGAACAAGTTCCGCATCGAGGAAACCGTGCGGGGGCTCGCCTTTCCTTCCCATGTGATCCTGCGGCCCGTCTTCTTCATGGAGAACTGGATCTCGCCGCAGAACAGGCCTGCGCTGGATGCGGGCAGGATCACCATGAGCATGAAGCCGTATGTGAAGCTCCAGATGGTTGCCGTGGAAGACATCGGAAGGTTCGGCCGCATGGCCTTCGAGAAGGACAAGGAACTGAACCGGCGCGAGATCGACATCGCCGGTGATGAGCGGACGCTGATCGAGACGGCGGAAATCCTGGGAAAGGCGATCGGACGAAAGATCGAACTCGCCCCTGTGCCGCTCGACGAGATCCGCAAGCAAAGCGAGGACTACGCGGTCATGCTCGAATGGTTCGACAAGATCGGCTACAACGCAGATATTGCGGGTCTCGCCAAGGAATTCGGCTTCAGGCTGATCACCCTGCCGGAATGGGCGGAACGAAGACTGGCGATGCCGAAGGCGGCGTAAGGTTAAAGGGCGGCTAAAGCCCGCCCCTACCCTTTTGCCCATCAGCAGTAAAAAAAGGGCGGCCTAATGGCCGCCCTTTGATTTGGATCTCCCGGGGATGATGCTTCGCATCACTTCGACGTCGCCACGCCCACGCCCTTTTCCTTGAGTTTGGCGTGCGCCGCTGCGAGCCGCGCGATCGGCACGCGGTAGGGCGAGCAGCTCACGTAGTTCAGGCCCGTCTTGTAGCAGAACTCCACGGACGCCGGATCTCCGCCGTGCTCGCCGCAGATGCCGACCTTGAGCTTGGCGCGCGTGGCGCGGCCCTTTTCCACGCCCATCTTCACGAGCTTGCCCACGCCTTCCTGGTCCAGGGTCTGGAAGGGGTCCTTCTCCATGATGTTGTTCTCGGTGTAGTAGTTGATGAACTTGCCCGCGTCGTCGCGGCTGAACCCGAAGGTGGTCTGGGTCAGGTCGTTGGTGCCGAAAGAGAAGAACTCGGCTTCCTTCGCGATCTCGTCGGCGATCACCGCCGCGCGCGGCAGCTCGATCATCGTGCCGACCATGTACTCGATCTTCACGCCCTTCTTGGCCATCACTTCCTCGGCCATGGCCTGGATCAGGTCCTTCTGGTTCTTGAGCTCCTTCACCATGCCGACGAGCGGGATCATGATCTCGGGGATGACCTTCTTCTTCTTCTTCGCCAGCTCGCAAGCGGCCTCGATGATGGCCCGGGCCTGCATGCGCGTGATCTCGGGGTACACGATGCCCAGGCGGCAGCCGCGGTGGCCGAGCATGGGATTGAACTCGTGCAGTTCCTCGACGCGGTGCAGGAGCTTCTCCTTTTTCGTGATCGAAGCCTTCGGCGCCTTCTTGGCGCGCATCACGGCGATCTCCACCATCAGGTCCTCGCGCTTCGGCAGGAACTCATGGAGCGGCGGATCGAGAAGACGGATCGTGACCGGCAGGCCTTCCATGGTCTCGAAGAGGCCCTTGAAATCCGACCGCTGCATGGGCAGGAGCTTGTTCAGCGCCTTCTCGCGGTCCTCGGTGCTGTTGGCAAGGATCATCTGCTGTACGATCGGCAGCCGGTCCTCGGCGAAGAACATGTGCTCGGTGCGGCAGAGGCCGATGCCCTCGGCGCCGAACTGCCGCGCCATCTTGGCGTCCCGCGGGATGTCCGCGTTCGCCCGCACGCCAAGCGTCCTGACCTCGTCGGCCCACTTCATGAGCGTGCCGAAATCGCCGGACACCGTGGGCTCCACGGTCGGCACCTTGCCCAGGATCACGCGGCCCGTGCCGCCGTCGATGGTGACCCAGTCGCCCACCTTCACGATATACTTGCCCACGAAGAACTTCTCCGCCTTCAGGTCCACGCGGATGGACTCGCAGCCAGCAACGCAGGGCTTGCCCATGCCGCGGGCCACCACGGCCGCGTGCGAGGTCATGCCGCCGCGCGCCGTCAGGATGCCCTTGGCAGCGTCCAT
>JAKAHZ010000079.1 GCA_021814615.1 Nitrospirota bacterium
CCGATCTAACGCCGCAGCCAGGCTGAACGGGCTGTCCTACAGCAAGTTCATCGCCGGTCTCGCCAAGACCGGGATCGCCCTGGACCGGAAGATCCTCGCCGACCTGGCGATTTCCGATCCCGCCGGGTTCGCCAAGCTCGCCGAGACGGCCAAGTCCGCCACAGCGTAGCGCACCGGGAAGCAGAAAAGAGAGGCCCTGCAGAAATGCAGGGCTTTTTTTATGCGCAAAAGACGGCGAACAAACTGGAAAGCGAACAAGCTGGCAAGCGAACAAGCCAACAAGAGAACAACAAGCTTGTAAGCCTGTAAGCCTGCCAGCTTGTTAGCCTGCAAGCTAATTTTTACCGCGAAGAACACGAAGATCAAGAAGACAACCAGGTATTCTCCATAATTCAGACGCAATGAGACTGTCATTGCGAGGAGCGAAGCAACGAAGCAATCTCGTCGTTGACGATTTTACAAGATGGCAAGCCAACAAGCTGGCAAACGAGCAAGCCGCTTTCCCTCCCTTGACAGACAATCGGATATCTGATAGGGTAGGCCCACAACAAGACACGACCTTCCTCAAGCTGTAGCTTTACATTCTTCTCTGATCAAATTCTTCTCCTGTATGACGCTCCGCAGCTCTCGCTGTTGATGGATCATCGCCTTCGCGCGGAGCGGCAAGGTTTCGTTCACCGGTGCATGTTAATCAATGTCTGACAGCACATGGATCATGCATTCCTGCGCGTGCCGACGTGCATTTTGTTGCGCCAGCAGATGATATCCTGAACCGGAGGGGGAGGTGCTATGGAACGATCGAAGGATAAGGCGACATTGTCTGCGATCAAGATCGCTTCGCAGGCGGGCATCAAAACGGTCTGGGACCGCTACGAGGCCCAGCAGCCGCAGTGCGGCTTCGGCGAGACCGGCCTGTGCTGCCGCACCTGCATGCAGGGCCCCTGCAGGATCGATCCCTTCGGGGAAGGGCCGACGGAAGGCGTCTGCGGCGCGAATGCCGACGTCATGGTTGCGCGGTGGGTGTCGCGCGCCGTGGCTGCCGGGACCGCGTCCCACGGCGGCCATGCCAAGCACATGGCGCATACGCTCCTTCTTTCCGCCGAAGGCAAGGCGCCGGATTATCCCATCAAGGATGAGGCCAAGCTCAAGGCCGTTGCCGCGCGGGTCGGCGTGAGCGGCGGATCGACCAGGGAGCTTGCGCGCAACCTCGCCCTGAAAGCGCTTGAGGAATTCTCCGAGAAGACGACGCCGCTCGCCTGGGCCGCGACAACGGTGACCAAGGGCCGCGTGGACACGTTCCTGAAGCTCGGCGTGGTGCCCACGGGCATCGACAGCGTGGTTGCCGACGCACTGCACCGGACCACCTACGGCGTGGACGCGGACCCGGTGAACATCCTCTTGGGCGCGGTGAAGTGCGCGCTCGCCGATTACGCGGGCTGTCATCTGGCCACGGACATGGCCGACGTGCTCTTCGGCACGCCGAGCCCCGCGGTCACCCGCGCCAACCTCGGCGTGATGAAGCAGAACGCGGTGAATATCGCGGTGCACGGCCACAACCCCTTGCTCTCCGACATGGTGGCCCAGGTGGCGGGTGACAAGGACCTGAACGACAGGGCGCGGGCTGCGGGAGCGGCTGACGGGTTGAACGTGATCGGGGTCTGCTGCACCGGCAACGAGGTGATGATGCGCCACAAGATCCCGCTCGCCACCAGCTCGGTCTCCCAGGAAACGGTGATCCTCACCGGCGCGCTCGACGCCATGGTCGTTGATTACCAGTGCATCATGCCGTCGCTGGCGAACATCGCCGAGTGCTTCCATACCCAGCTCATCACCACCATGCCGATCGCCAAGATCCCGAAGGCGAAGCATATCGAGTTCCACGAGGCGAACGCGAAGGAGTCGGCGCGGCAGATCATCCTGGCCGCCATCGATGCTTTCAAGAAGCGGGACCGGAAGAAGGTGAACATCCCCGATGTTTCCACGTCGGCCATGGCCGGGTTCTCGACCGAGGCGATCGTCGGCGCCTTATCGCTCGTGAACAAGGAAGACCCGCTCAAGCCGCTGATCGACAACATCGTTGCCGGCAACATCTACGGCGTCTGCCTCTTCGCTGGATGCAATTCCGTGAAGGTGAGCCAGGACGCGAACTACGTGGCCATGGTCAAGGAGCTGGCGAAGAAGAACGTGCTGATCCTGGCCACGGGATGCGCGTCAGGCGCTTTTGCGCGCCACGGGTTCCTGTCCCCTGAGGCCACGGAGAAGTATGCCGGGCCGGGGCTCAAGGCCGTGCTGACGGCGGTGGGCACGGCCGCGGGACTCGGCGGGCCGCTGCCCCTGGTGCTGCACATGGGCTCCTGCGTGGACAACACGCGGGCAGCCGATGTCGCCGTTGCCGTGGCGAACAAGCTCGGCGTGGACCTGGACAAGCTGCCGGTAGTGGCGTCTGCTCCCGAGGCGGTGACCGAGAAGGCCGTTGCCATCGGGACCTGGGCGGTGGCGGCAGGCCTGCCCACGCATCTCGGCGTCGTGCCGCCGGTGCTCGGGAGCAAAGTGGTCACCCAGGTGCTCACTTCGGCAACGAAAGACCTCTTCGGCGGATATTTCATCGTGGAGACCGATCCGGTCAAGGCGTCGGAAGCGCTCGTGGCCGCCATGGCCGAGCGGCGCAGGGGATTGGGGCTGAATGCGTGATGACGGCATGATACAACGGCAAGGAATTACCGCAGAGGACGCAGAGAAAGCCAACTCCGCATGCTTTTCCCGGCGACCTCGGTGAACTCTGTGGCAGACGCGCCGTCAGTAGCTCGATGTTGTTGTTCATATCCAAAAGAACGGAGCCAATCATGGACCAGATATTCGTGAAACCGGAAAAATGCATGGGATGCAGGAGCTGCGAGATAGCCTGCGCGGTCCAGCATGCGAAGGACAAGAATCTCTTTGCCGCCGTTTTGCAGACGCCGCCGCCCATGAAGCGGCTTTTCGTGGAGGCATCCGACAACGTCCGCATGCCCGTGGTCTGCAGGCACTGCGAGGATGCGCCCTGCCTGAACGCGTGCCTGAGCGGCTGCCTCTACCGGGACCAAAAGGGCTTCGTGCGCCGGCACAAAGAGCGTTGCATCGGGTGCTGGTCCTGCATCATGGCCTGCCCCTTCGGCGTGGTCTCGCGCGACCCGGACAAGCACATTGCCGTGAAGTGCGACCGCTGCCACAAGCTCGATACGCCGGCATGCGTTGCCGCCTGCCCGACGCGCGCGCTCGTGCTGGTGGAGGCGGGGAACCTGTCGAAGGAAAAGAGGCGGAAAATTGTGCTGTCGGAGTCGCCGTAAACAGGGGCATCCTGCATTAAGGAAGTAAACAAATCTTCTAACGGCAGGTTCACCACGAAGCGCACGAAGGACACGAAGAATTGCGAAAAAACTTATTTACGCGAATGAACAATGATGAAGTCGTACAAAGTCGATTGTCACCACAGAGACACTGAGGACACTAAAAAAATCTAATATATTCAAATTGCTATTCTCTGTGTCTCCGTGTCTCAGTGGTAGGTTATGAATTCTTACGAGTCCACAACAATGAATTGCAATTGAACGTCAAAGACCGGTTCGAATGCCAGGGGGAGACTATATGCGGTACGTTATTATCGGCGGGAGCATTGCAGGCATATCCGCGGCAAAAGCCATTCGCACAAAGGATTCCCACGCCGCAGTCACGGTGATCAGCGGCGAACCCTTCGGACAGTATTACCGTCCCCTGATCCCGATGCTCATCTCGGGCCGAAAGAACGAAAGCGATATCCTCTATCCGGAAGATCCCCTGCATGCGGAAGGGATCAACCGCGTCGTGGGTTCGGCGATCAGGGTGGATACGAACACTCGGGAGGTGCTGCTCGCTTCAGGCGACCGGATTTCCTATGACAGGCTTTTGATCGCCACGGGCGGCGTTGCGCTCAAGCCCCGGATTCCGGGTCTGGACAGTACGAAAGCCGCCTTTCCGCTCCGGAACGTGATCCATGCGCAGAAGCTTCGGCAGCATGCGGCGTCTGCGGCAAGCGCCGTGGTTATCGGCGGCGGCCTGGTGGGGATCAAGGCTGCGCTCGCTCTTCGCGAGGCGGGACGGCCGGAAGGAAAGGCGCCCATGGACGTTGCCGTCGTGGAGATGCTTCCGGAGATCCTGAACGGCCGGCTGGATCACGACGGAGCAGCGGCGATCCGTGCGGCGGTGGAGGAAAGAGGCGTTGACATTCATCGGAACGAACAGGTGAAGCGCCTACTCTCCGGCAGTAACGGCAGATCGAAAGTGCGTCTCGGCTCAGGCGGAACAGTCGATGCCGATCTGATCGTGGTGGCGGCGGGCGTGCGTCCGAACATTGCTTTCTTGCGCGGATCAGGCATCAAAACCCGCAGGGGGGTGTTGGTGGACGAAACGCTCCTGACGAACATTCCCGACGTGTACGCGGCAGGCGATGTTGCCGAAGGCGTCGAACTCCTGAGCGGAAAGCGCGCGGTCAGCGGTCTCTGGACCAATGCCCAGGAGATGGGGAGGCTCGCGGGCCTGAACATGGCGGGAGGCAATGCGACTTATCCGGGATTCCTCGCTGTGATGAACGCATCGGAGATCGCCGGCATTCCCTTCGTTTCCGCGGGGACCATCGACACGGCGGGCCGGGGATTCGATGTGGCCATAGGCAGGGAGAACGGGAAGTACTGGAAACTCGTGAAGAAGGGCGACTTCCTGGTCGGCGTGGTTCTGGTGGGAGATATTTCCCGCGCAGGGTTGTACGTGAACCTGATCAAGAATCGTATCCCCTTGAAACGCGACCACGACAAGGTCATGCGCCGGATGGCTTCTTACGCGCAGCTGCAGGCGTGAAGGCAGTTCGGAGTTCGCAGCGAATCGAACCGCGAAGGCGCGAAGAACGCGAAGAAGACACAAGAAACGGTTTAGAGTTCGGAGTTCAACGTTCGGAGTAATGCGCGCCCGCTAGCTTGTAAGCCGATATTCACCACGAAGGACACGAAGAGCACGAAGAAAGTCACCTCTCCCTTCACGGGGAGAGGCTGGGTGAGGGGTGGCCCCTTCCCTTCGTTCAGGATGACACAGCATTTGTTTGCGTTTCTCTGTGCTGACGCTGAACTCTGAACTCTGAACTATGAACTGAACTATCCCGTCATCCGTCCTGCGAACTCCTCTCCCAGCACCACGATCGATTCGATATCGAGATACCTGTCCACATTCCTGTCGAGCAACAGCTTCACCTGCGCGGGGAAATTCTCCTCCGGCACGGCGTCGTAGAACAGGAGCAGGGCCGGGTAGCGGGGAAAGAAGCGGAACTCGTAGGCAGCGTCGTGGCTTCCCTTGATCTCGGCTCGTATGCCGCCCAGGGCTTCGCACGCGGCCCTGAGCCCTTCCGCATTCCCGGCGAAATGCCGCGCGATCACATCCTCCACATGTCCTGCCCAGGCCTTGTCCTTTGCGTGCGACGCGGGCACGGAACTGAAGGTGATCCATTCGCCCGAGGGCTGCGGCGGGGCGGGCATGCAGAGATGGTTGTAGATCAGGATCGAGATGAAGGGGAGCGGTTCCGTGCCCCGGTCATCGGTGATCCGGTCGCGGGTGATCGTATAGCGCGCATTCAGGAAGGAGATCGCGATCCGGCCGGGAGCGATCACATCGGCGCCGAAGGTTTTCGCCAGAGCGGCAAGGTCCAGCGCCGCGAACTTGGGCCGCAGGGCCATGAGCGCCTGTTCGTACACTGTGCCCGGAGATTCCCTGCGTCCCGCTGTATCCCTGGCCAGCTCGCGCCGGACCGCCTCGCTCAGGTTCGTGCAGGCATCGATGGATGCCATGCCTGCCGCCACTTTCGTGGCGAAGCCGAAGCACGTGGGCATGCCGCAGGCGCCGCAGTTCGTTTTCGGCAGCAGTTTGTAGATCTCTACCGCGGTTTTCATGCTTTCACCTTACCGCTGCGGAAAGGTCCTGTCAAATGACATGGATCATATCCCGGGAGTTAGAGACAAAATCGCCGGTCTGCAAGTCTTGACAGGCTGTTGCTCAGGCGGTTACTATTTTGGAGTCACGAAACAAGGGGGAAGGCACATGGAATGGACGCAGGACATGGCGGTGGGGATCGAAACCATCGATAGTCAGCACCGCGAGCTGTTCAAACGCATCAACAACCTGCTGACGGCGATCAAGGAGCACCGGTGCAAGGCCGAGATCGACGGCACGATCAAGTTCCTCGACGAGTATGCGCTGTTCCATTTTACCGAGGAGGAGCAGCGGATGGAGAAGGCGGGCTATGACGGCCTGGCCGACCACAAGGTCCATCATGCGACCTATATGAAGAACATCTCGGACCTGAAAGCCGAGGCTGCTCTCCCGCGTGTGCAGGGCATGTCCTACGAGCTCTCCGTGACCGCAAACCAGATCATCGTCGACTGGATCGTCGATCACATCATGAAGATCGACAAGAAGTTCGGCGAGTTTGTGAAGGACAGAAAATAGTTCGGAGATCGGAGTTCGTAGGTCGTCTTCCCAACCTCTCAGTTCCGGTTTTATCGAGAACTGCCAGAAAACCCCAGCCTTTTAAGGCTGGGGATGAATGGCAGCCCGGAGCGCAGCCAGAGTTTCATCTGGCTTAGCGGAGGTAATTCTGGCATGATCTTGTCATGGCCAGGTACTGGACGGGAAGTCATACAAAGCATCGTTTGCAGGTCCATATCGTGTGGATCCCAAAGTATCGGAAGCGGGTGCTTCGAAAAAACCTATAGGGTCACGTCTTGTAATTTGACTTTTCTCAGATTTATTGATACTGTTGCTCAATCATGTCCCGTCCTCTCCGCATAGAATACCCTGGCGCCGTGTATCACGTGACCTCGCGCGGGAACGAGAAGAAACCTGTCTTCAAAACAGATGCAGACCGCCACAACTTCCTGAACACGTTGCAGCATGTGAATCAACGCTACAATTGGATTTGCCATGCATATTGCCTCATGACCAATCATTATCATCTTCTCATCGAGACCCCGGATGGCAACCTTTCGACCGGCATGCGACAGGTGAACGGTGTCTATACGCAATTATTCAACAAACTCCACGGACGGACCGGGCACCTGTTCCAAGGCAGATACAAGGCGATCCTCATCCAGAAAGACAGCCACCTTCTCGAGGTTTGCCGATATGTGGTCTTGAATCCAGTACGGGCGAAAATGGTCGAGAAGCCGGAAGACTACCCTTGGTCGAGCTACCTGTCTACTGCGGGGCGGGCAAAGGCACACCCTTGCCTCACCACAGAATGGGTACTTGGACAGTTCGGTGGGAAACGGGTCAAGGCTGAGCAAGAATACCGGAAGTTCGTCAGTTGGGGGATCGGTGAACAGACTATCTGGACCGGCGTGCGAGGGCAGTCTCTTCTTGGAGAAGAGGAGTTCGCCGACAGGTTTGTTGATCACCTGAGGAAAAAGCAAACTTTGCCTGAGATCACTCGGAGTCAAAAGTACTTGAACCGTCCAGCGCTTCAGAAGCTGTTCCCAGAGGAGGTTCTGAAGAACAAGAAAAAACGCGATCGTCGGATAGCGGAGGCGGTAAGGAAGCATGGCTATTTCCAGCGGGAAATCGCGGAGCATCTTGGATTGAACTATGCCACAGTAAGCCGTCTGGTTACAGCGCAGGAAGGAATGTCAATATACAAGACGTGACCCTATGGGTTCTTTCAGCCCTCCGGGGATGGGTCGGATACTTTCATTATCGCAACAGCAGCAAGGCGTTCAACCGTCTCAAGTTTCACGTGGAGGCGCGCGTGCGTACGCACCTGCGCAAGCGGCACAAGATCAAAAGCAGGGCGGCGGGATTTACCCGTTTTACAAATAGGTCTTTGTACGAGAAGTATGGGCTCTATAAAGTGCCGACAACAGCGGGCTGGCTGAAGGCGCATGCCGTGCGGTGAAGAACATCGGAAAGCCGTGTGCGGGAAAACTGCATGCACGGTTTGATGAGGGAGGGCTGGTTAAAGGGACCAGCTCTCTACTCTACCTATGGGTTCTCTATGGGTTCTATGGGTTCCTCTATCAAGATAGAACAAGACGATACCGAGAGAACGGGTCTTTCGCAAGGAGACGTATTCTAGGCTCGTTAGTTCGCAGTGGAGGGTTGATGAGATACTTCTTTAAGCATTTTAATCTTATTTTGATTGCGCTATTATTTGCTTTACCAGTTTGTGCAAGAGATCGCAAAATGGACGGATCAAATCTAAAAAAAGGAGAACTCCGTAATTTTGTTCATTCCGTTTCAGGAGAAACAATTCGCGACGAATTTGAGCTCGATTTAACGAACGATGAAAAGCCGGAATACTTAATTGGCGACTTGTGCGGCAATGGTGGTTGTCAATATCACATCTTTAAGAATCTGGCCAATGGGAAATACCAATATGTTGGTGCGACATTTCTACAGCGCGGGCAGTTTGAAGTTCTAAAGACGATGCATAATGGGTTCTGTGACATATTAGGTTTTTCTCACCTCAGTTCCATGACAGGTGTTTTTACGCGATACGAATTTAACGGAAACAAATATGAAACTACTTTTTCTCTCCAAGAAGTCAGCTATGATTTTTTCAAGTTATTACGACCATCCATCGAGTGACGATAGCGCTACCGAGAACGTCGTTACCCGCGCTCTGCAGCCCGGGGCTCAACTCGGCGTTCAGACAAATACATGCTAACCTCCGCGCTAGATTAGAATTTACGGCTCGTTCCAATCGAAAGAGCGTCATCTTATGCGACTAGGTTTCCACGTATCCATCTCCGGCGGCTTTTCCCTTGCTGTCCGCCGGGCTTACGAGATCGGCTGCAGGACCATGCAGATCTTCAGCCGCAATCCCCGCGGCTGGACGGTCAAACCTCTCGACCCCGCGGACATCGCCGAGTTCAAACGGCTCCGGGAAGAATGGGACATCGGGCCGGTCTTCGTCCATACCAACTACCTGATCAATCTGGCGTCGGCCAAGCCCGACCTGTACCAGCGGTCCATCGAGCAGTTCGTCATCGATCTCGAACGGACCGAGCACCTTGGCGCGGAGTACCTGGTGACCCATTTGGGGTCCGCGAGCGGGAAGGAACCCGGCTGGATGATCGAGCGCGTGGCGAAGGCCTTGAACGCTGCGCAGAAGCTCCATCCGCCGAAGGCCATGATCCTGCTCGAGAACACGGCTGGGGAGGCCGGCGATGTTGGATATGAGCTGGGCCAGGTCAGGCAGGTGATCGACGGCATCGATAACACTTCGCGCATCGGCGTGTGCTATGACACCTGCCACGGGTTCGCCGCGGGCTACGATATCCGCACGAAGAAGGACGTGGACGGCCTCGCGAAGGAGATCGATGCAACGGTAGGGAAGTCGCGTCTCAAGGGCATTCACTTGAACGACTGCCTCAAGGATTTCGGCTCACGCGTTGACCGCCACTGGCACCTGGGCGAGGGCAAGATCGGCGACGACGGGTTCCGCGCATTTCTGAACCATCCTTTCTTCCGCGAAGTCCCCATGATTATGGAGACTCCCAAGGAGACGGAAGAAGACGATCCTCGCAACATGAAGAAAGCCAAATCCCTCCTGAAGTAGTATCTTCAAGATCATGGAACCGAGCATCCGTAAAAAGGTCTTTTCCCTGGCCATTCCCGTGGTCCTTTCGAGCCTGCTCCAGCGCACCGTGGGCATCGTGGACGTCTTTCTCGTCGGCGGACTGGGCGCGTCGGCCATCGCTGCCGTGGGCATCGCCCAGGTCATGGTCTTCGTGGTCATGAGCCTTTCCTGGGGCATCAACACGGGCGCGACCGTGCAGATGGCCCAGCTCTGGGGAGCGGGGAGGCGCGACGACGCGGGGCATGCGGGATATCAGGCTGTGCTCATGCTTGTCCTGGCAGCTGCGGCCATCACCGTGCTCGGCAACCTCTTCGGCTGGCGCGTTGCCGGGATCCTGGGCGCGAGCGGCGAGGTGCAGCGCATCCTCTTCGACTACTCGCGGATCATCTTCACCTTCATCCTTTTCACCATGGCCATCAACGTGCTCTCCGGTGTCATGCACGGTACCGGCGACACGAAAACGCCGCTTGTCGCAACGCTGATCGTGAACATCCTGCACGTGATCGTCGCCGTGCCGCTCATCTACGGGAAGCTCGGGTTTCCGGCTTTAGGCGTGAAAGGGGCGGCGATCGCCATCGCCGTGTCGGAAAGCATGGGAGCGCTCTTCCTGCTCCTGCGGTCGCTGAAGCGGCGGTATGTGATCCCGAGCCGGCATATCGAATGGAGGTTCACGGCCATGGCTTTTCGTCTCGGCTGGCCGATCACCGTCGACCGGTTTCTGCAGAACGCGGGCTCCCTTACCTTCGCCAAGGTCGTGCTGCTCTACGGCACCCCGGTGTATGCAGCCCATCAGGTGGGGCTCGCGATCGAGGCCTTCTCCTTCATGCCGGGATACGGCATTGCCGTGGCAGCCGCGACCATGGTGGGCCAGAACCTGGGCGCCGACCGTCCGGCAGAGGCGCGGCTCTCCTCGGCCGAGGCCTACCGTCTTGCGGTGATCCTGATGGCGAGCATGGGCGTGGTGTTCTTCTTCTTTCCCTATCTCTTCCTGCGGCTCTTCACCAGCGATCCCGAGGTGATACGCTATGGTATACTGTACATGAAAATCGTGGCCTTCGCGCAGGTGCCGCTGGCCATGACCATGGTGCTCGGCGGCTCGCTCCGCGGGGCGGGGGACACGGGATTCATTCTCTTCGCCACCATCGCGGGCATGTGGCTTGTTCGTATCCCGGTGACCGCGGTGCTTGCCACGCAATTCGACGCATCGATCCGCACGGTCTGGTCCGTCATGATCCTGGACTGGATCGTCCGGATGTCGCTTCTGACCTGGCGGTACCGGAAGGAAAGCTGGGGAAGGCTGAAGATATAAGTCAGGAGTCAGGAGTCAGGAGTCAGGAGTCAGGAGTCAGGAGTCAGGAGTCAGGAGAGTCTATCCTTCCTGGCAAGATTCGTCTTCTTCATAATACAGAGATAAGGCGAGGGGGATGGCATGGATATCATGGATATGATCGGGAAAGAGGTTGAAGTGATGGCGAACGGGGTGACCTACAAGGGGATCCTCATCGAAGCGTCGGACACGGAACTGCATTTAAAGAGCATGATGCAATGGATGTCCCTTCCCATGTCCACCATCGGCTCCGTGCGGCTCGTCGATAAATCGAAACCTGCCGTGGCGGACCGCCTCAACGTCAATCCCGAGGATTCCGAACCGTACAAATAAGACCGTGCCCTACGTTGTTTCGACCTTCAGTTTCTTCAGCTTGCGGTAGAGCGTTGCCAGGTCGATGCCCAGGCGATCCGCAGCTATTTCCTTATTGCCCCCCGTGTCCGCAAGCACCCGCTTGATGTAATCCCGCTCGAAATCGTCCAAAGCCTGCCGCAGGGAAGACGCGGAAATGCCTTCCACGTCGATGGTGCGGATCTTGTCCGGCAGGTCGTGGAGCGTGACCACGTCGCCCTCGGCCAGCACCACGGCGCGCTCCAGGGTGTTCCGGAGCTCCCGGATGTTCCCCGGCCAGTCGTAGGCCATCATCGCCTTCATGGCGTCGTAGTCGATATCGCGGATCTCCTTGCCCGCGTCCTGGGCGAAGGAGCCGATGTAATGCTTGATCAGGAGCGGGATGTCGTCGCGCCGCTCGCGGAGGGAGGGGAGGCATATCTCGATGACGTTCAGCCGGTAGTAGAGGTCCTCGCGGAAGCGGCCTTCCTTGACGCGCTGGACGAGGTCGGCGTTCGTGGCGGCGATGATCCGGACGTCCACGCGCACCACCCGCGTGTCGCCCACGGGGGTGAGTTCCTTGGTCTGGATGACGTGCAGCAGCTTGACCTGCAGGGGGGACGGCAGCTCGCCGATCTCGTCGAGGAAGACCGTGCCTTCGTGCGCCATGGTGATGAGGCCCTTCTTGTCCTCCACGGCGGAGGTGAAGGCGCCCTTCTTGTGGCCGAAGAGCTCGCTTTCCAGCAGGTTCTCGGGGATGGCGCCGCAGTTGATCGCGATGAAGGGCTTGTCCTTGCGCGGTCCCGATTCGTGGATCGCCTGGGCCACGAGGCCCTTGCCCGTGCCGCTCTCGCCGGTGACCAGGATGTTGCTCTTGCTCGGGATGACCTTCTCCATGATGCCGTAGACCTTCTGCATGGCCTCGGAGTTCCCGATGATGTTGTTGAAGGTGACCCGGCGCTGGCTCAGTTCCTGCCGGAGAATCTCGTTCTCGCTCGCCAGCCCCCGCTTCTCCACCACGTTCCGGATCCGGAGACGCACCTCATCGATGTTCGTGAAGGGCTTCTTCAGGTAGTCCTCGGCGCCCGCGCGCATGGCCTCAACGGCAAGCGCCTCCGATCCGAAGGCCGTCATCATGACCACGGAGGTCCGGGGGCTCGTCTCCTTGGTCAGCTTCAGGAGCTGAAGGCCGTCCATCTTCTCCATCTTGATGTCCGTCAGCAGGACGTCGAATTCCCGGTCCCTGATCAGCCCGAACGCCTCCTCCCCGTTGTACGCTTCCGTCACGGCGTACCCTTCCTTCGACAGGATCAGGTTCAGCGCCATGCAGATGTCCTTCTCGTCGTCAACGACCAGGATGTTCGTCGGTTGCATGCTGGAGCTCCTTGATGGGTTCGGTCTGGACCGGGAGGAGGATGGTGAACGTCGTGCCCTTGCCGATCTCGCTCTCGACCTTGATGTCGCCCCTGAACTGCTTCACGATGTTGTAGCTCACCGAAAGCCCGAGGCCCGTGCCCTTGCCCGATTCCTTGGTCGTGAAGAAGGGGTCGAAGATCTTCTCCATCACGTCGGCGGGGATGCCGGTGCCCGTATCGGAGAAGGAGACGGCGATCATGTCCAGCCCCTGTTCGTTCAGCTGGAGGCGGGTGCGGACCGTCACGACCCCGCCGTCGGGCATGGCGTCGAGCGCGTTCAGGAAGATGTTGATGAACACCTGGGCGATCTGCCCCTCGTCGGCCATGATCGCCGGCAGGTCGGGGTCGAGCTCGGTCCGGAGGTCGATGGTGTTCTTCATCCGCTTGTCGAGGCGCATCAGGTCGAGCGAGGACTGCAGGATGTCGTTCACCTGGAGCATCTTGACGTCCGTGGCGGCAGGGCGGGAAAAGGTGGACATCTGGCGCACGATGTCGGTGATGCGCTGGATATGCTTGTTGATCGTATCGAGGCCGGTCTGGGAGAACTCGTCGGTGGCCATCTCCCGGAGCAGCTGGGCAAAGGTCGATATGGAGGTCAGGGGGTTGCCGATCTCGTGGGCGACGCCCGCGGCGAGCCGTCCCAGCGCGGCGAGCTTCTCCGAATGGATGACCTGCTGCGCCAGCTTGCGGTGCAGTTCCACTTCGCGGTCCACGCGCACTTCGAGGTCTTCGGTATACTTCTTGAGAGCGGCCTCCAGGAGGACGCGCTTCGTCACGTTCGAACTCGTGACGACGATGCCCGTCACCTCGCCGGCGATCAGGAGGGGGCTGATGATCATGTCCAGGTAGAGGGGATCGGGGTGGATGCCGGCGATCCGGTATTCGTTCACTTCGAAGCTGCGTCCGCCCGTGATCGTCTTGTGCAGGAGCGCTTCGATCGGGATGCCGTTGTACGGCTTGAGCGGCTCGGCAAAGAGGCTGAAGAAGGGCTTGCCCAGGATGTCCCCGCGGTCCTTCCCGAGGATCTTCGCCTGGGCGGAGTTGATGGTCTTGACGATGAGATCGCGGTCCAGCACCATCAGGTTGGTCCGGGTATTCTCGATGATGTTCTCCAGGTAGTTCTTGGAGATGACGATCTCCTGTTCGAGCCGGCGCTGGTTCTCCAGATGCATGGCCTTTTCCTCGGCCTTGATCTTTTTCTTGTATGTTACCAGCGAGATCACCGATGCGGCAAGCGTGGTGATGAAGATGGAAACGATGAGCAGGGAATAGAAGATCCTGCTCTTGTGCATCAGCGCGATGACCTCGGAGTAGGGGGCGGAGACGACGAAGATCCAGGAGCGGCTGCCCACAGGGACCTTGTAGTAGGCTGCGAGCTTGTTTTCGCCGCCCGGCGCTTCGTAATAGCCGAAGGTCTCGGCCTTGCCCTCGATCATCAGCTTTTCGGCGTCGAAGGACCGGTGGCACTGAAAACAGGTCTGGTCGGTATGGTAGAGGTTTTTCCCGACCATCTGGGGCTGGGTGGGATGATAGAGCAATGCGCCGCTGCTGTCCATCATCCAGGCATAGCCGCGAGCGCCGGATTTGACAGGGGCAAGGAACTTCTGCGTGATGCCGTCCATGGACAGGACGGCGAGGACGATGCCGTTGAACTCCGCCTTGTATTCCTTCCCGGAGGACCAGCGGTAGATGGGCGTGGCGACGATGAACTGCTTCGAATCTCCCTTGCCCGCGGGCTGCTCCAGAAGGTCCGTGACGATCCGCTCATGCTTCTTGAGGGACCGCGCCTTCCGGAAATAATCGGTCTGCGCCAGGTTGCCGCCCTCGCGCCCCGGGGAGGCGCTGTCATAGAGGATCGTCCCGTCGCGGCCGACGACCCGGATCGTGGAGAGCACATCGCTTTCGATATGGAAATGGATGCCTTCGACGACGGAGCGCGTCCGGGCGTCCCGGGCCACCCGCTCGATGTCGGGCAGCCGGGAAATGACGCTGATGTCCTTGTACACATGGTCCAGGAATCCCTCGACATTGATGGCGATTTCCTGGGCGAGCAGCAGCTGCTGCCGGTTGAACTGGTCCGCCATTTCGTCCTGAAGGGTCTGGTGAAAGAACTGGCCGAGGATGATGATGAGGGAAAGGATGATCAGGAAGGCCAGGACGAAGCCTGCCGGCGCCAGGATGCCGCGATCCCGCAACGACCTGATGATACGAAACATGAGTTACTTTACAGCCGGAAGATGAATTCTGTCAAGGGGATAAGAGGGAGGGGAGCTGCCGACGAGCCGCCGGGCGGTCACTTGCCGGCAAAGAGGTTCTTCAGGATGACCAGGATCTCCATGGGACTGAACGGCTTGACGATGTACCGGTCGGCGCCCGCCATCCTGCCCCGTTCCTGCTCCACGGCCTGCCCTTTCGCCGTGAGCATGATGACATAGGTTCCCCGCAGCTCCGGGTCGCTCTTGATGGCGCGGCAGATGTCGTAACCGTTGACCTCGGGCATCATGATGTCAAGGAACAGGACATCGGGCCGGAATTCGCGCACTTTCCGGAGCGTGTCGTTCCCGTCCGTGGCGGCGAGGAGTTCGAAGCCTTCATCCTCGAGCAGGTAGGTAAGGACCTCGCGGATGTTCGCGTTGTCATCGGCGATGAGCACCTTGCGGGTTGCGAGTATCTCTCCAGACATGGCACCAGAAATGTAGCGGGATTGCCGGAATTTGTCAAGGAATAACCGTGCGGATTTCTCTTCCCGGTCTTGACCGGGAGAGGGAAAAATACGTTACCGGACTGTTGTCATTCCCTTCGGGCTCGGGTAACATAAGCCATCACGAGGTGCAGCGCCTCGTGACGCAGGAGGTGCGACCGTGGAACTGGGCATCGATGTGCATGCCGTCCTGAGAAGGGCGGTCAGGAACGGGGCAGAGTACGCGGATCTCTTTATCGAGGATTCGTCTCCGCTCACGATCGTGTGCGAGGACAACCGGCTCGAAAAAGTCCTCTCCGGCCGGGAGTACGGCGCCGGATTGCGGATCCTTTCCGGGGGGCGGACGGCCTACGCCTACACGAACGAATTGACCACGGCATCGTTGCTCGAACTGGCCGATGCCGTGGGCGCAGCAGCGGCGCGGCAGGGGGCGCCGGCGGTCATCGGCCCCTTTGCCGTGCGTCGCGGCGGCGAGGGGCTGGTGCGGCGGCCGCCGGAACTGACGGCGGTGGACGCCAAGGCGCAGCTCGTGCTCCGGGCAAACCGGATCGCGCGGTCCTTCGATCCCCGCATCCGCCAGGCGCTCGTGACCTACCGGGAACAGCGGCAGCAGGTGGTGATCGTCAATTCCGATGGCTGCTGGTGCGAAGATGACCGGCGCTATCTCACGGCGCTGGTGCATGTGGTCGCCGAGC
>JAKAHZ010000080.1 GCA_021814615.1 Nitrospirota bacterium
CGGCACAGTCATGTGCGGCGAGGAAGGGCTGGACGAGTTTGTCGAGAGCTTCTCGATCGGTGCGATGGACGTGGACAGCGCGCTCAACTACTTCCGCAGGACGCCGAACAAGGCGGTGATCACCGGCGCCCACCGCTCGGATATTCAGCTTGCCGCGCTCGAGACCTCGACGAAGGTCATCATCCTGACCGGCGGCTTCCAGACCAACGAGGTGGTCCTGGGCAAGGCGCGGAGCCGGGGCATTCCCATTCTCTCCGTCCCCGACGACACCTTCACCACCATCGACAAGATCGAGCTCCGCATGGGCAAAACGAGCATCCGTGAGCGGCGCAAGGTCGAGCGAGCCCGGGACCTGATCGGCGCCGGCTTCGACATGTTCGGCTTCCTGACGCGGCTCAAGAAGATCTGAGAATCCCCGCGCCCTTCCGTGGTCGACCGCGAAGGCTCTCCGGCCGTTCTCGGGCCGGCTTCGTCTCCGGACCGGCCTTTTCACCCCGCCTCCTCCCCCTTTTGTTATAATGAAAGATCAGCAGTCCTTTCGGTACTTCTTATGGCGGACGCACAGGATAAAACAACCCCCTCCGCGGCATATTCCGCCCCTGTCGATGCACAGATGCGGATCCTCTTCGACACCATGTCGCAGGGCGTCGTGTTTCGCGATGCGGAGGGCAGGATCATCGCTGCCAATCCGGCGGCGGAACGCATAATCGGCAAAAGCCTGGCAGATCTCCTGGGCCGGACCAGCGCCGAGGTCCACCGCGAAGCCGTCCATGAGGACGGCACGCCGGTGCTGCCCGAGGAGTTCCCGGCCGAGCAGGCGCTCCGCACGGGCGCCCCGGTAACGGGATGCATCCTCGGCATTTGCGCTCCCTCGGGACAGGGGCGCCGCTGGATCAGCGTGGATGCAACCCCCATCTGCGCACCGGGCTCCGACCGCGTTGCGCTTGTGTACATTCTCTTCGAGGACATCACGGAACGCAGGAATGCTGCGGAAGCGCTCCGTCTCAACCGGACCCACCTTGAGCAGGAGATCCAGGAGCGGACCCGGGAGCTGACCGAGGCGAACGAGGCCCTGAGCACGCAGATCGCCGTGCGCAGACGCGTCGAGCAGGCCCTGCGGGAGAGCGAAGAGAAGTTCCGCCGGCTCGCGGAGAACTCGGCAGACCTGATCTATGTCTACCGCCTCTCGCCGGAACAGAAATTCGAATATGTGAGCCCCTCCGCCACGGAGCTCACGGGGTACACGCCCGAGGAGCATTACGCCAGACCGGACCTTGGTCTGCAAATCGTGCATCCCGACGACCGGCAGCAGCTGCTGGACCTGATGGCCGGCAGGAGCGACCTTTCCCGGCCGCTCGTTCAGCGCTGGCTCCGGAAGGACGGCAGGATCATCTGGACCGAGCAGCGCAACACGTTTATCCGCGACGACGCCGGCAGGATCGTCGCCCTTCAGGGAATAGCGCGGGACATCACCGACCGGATCCGGATCGAGGAGCGGCTTGGATCCAGCGAGAAGTTTCTCCAGATGATCATCGACACCGAGCCGGAATGCGTGAAGATGCTTGCCGCCGACGGCACGCTGCTCATGATGAATCCCTCGGGCCTCGCCATGATCGACGCCGACTCGCTCGACCAGGTGCGGGGCCAGTGCATGTACCCCCTGATCAATCCGCCCTTCCGCCAGGCCTTCATCAACCTCACGGAATCGATCTTCCGGGGAAGGTCCGGCGCCCTGATCTTCCAGGCAACGGGCCTCAAAGGGCGGACCGTCTGGCTCGAGACCCGCGCCGTTCCCCTGCGCGACGAGAAGAACGAGATCATTGCGCTTCTCGGCGTGACGCAGGACATCACGAGCCGGCGGCAGGCCGAGGATGCGCTCAGAAGCTCGGAATCGCTCTATCATGATCTCGTGGAAACCTCCCAGGACCTTATCTGGCAGTGCGATCTGGAAGGCCGGTACACCTATCTCAACCCCGCCTGGCAGCCCGTCTTCGGCTATGCCGTCGAAGAGATGCTCGGAAAACGGTTTTCGGATTTCCAGACGCCGGAGCGGGCCGAGCGCGACCGGCGGGAATTCACCCGGCTTCTCCAGAGCGGTTCCGTCAGGCGGTTCGAAACGGTCCACCTCGGCAGGGACGGCCGCAAGATCCACCTCATGTTCAACGCAAAATACTGGCGGGACGCCTCGGGGAAGATCGCGGGCACCCGCGGCACGGCCTATGATATCACGGAGCAAAAGCGGATAGAGAACGAGATCCGGGATCAGGAGTTCTGGACCCGCGAGTCCCAGCGCGTCGCGCATCTTGGGTCCTATGTGCTGGATATCAAGAGCGGCCGCTGGACAAGCTCCGAGATCCTCGACGCCATCTTCGGCATCGACGGCAGCTATGACCGGACGATCGACGGATGGGGCCGGCTCATTCACCCCGACGACCGGGGCCGCATGCTGCAGCACTTTGCCGACGTGGTCGCGGAAAACAAATCCTTCAACGCCGAATACCGCATCATCCGGAAGCGCGACGGGATCGAGCGCTGGGTCTCGGGCCTGGGCGAACTGGTCATCAGCGAATCCGGGACCGCGATCCGGATGTTCGGCACGATCCAGGACATCACCGAGCACAAGCTGTCCGAACAGGCGCTGCAGTCGAGCGAGCGCCGGCTCAAGCAGTTGCTCGAGTCGGTGACCAGCTATATCTACACCGTGGTGGTGGAGCAGGGCAGAGCGGTCTCCACGTTCCACGGCCCCGGCTGTTCCGCCGTCACCGGCTATACGACGGAGGACTATGCCGCGGATCCGAACCTGTGGTACCGCATGGTCTACGATGACGATCGGTCCCAGGTCCTGGACCAGGCGGCAACGGCGCTTCGCGGCGAGCAGCCCGCCCCGCTGGAGCACCGGCTGCTGCACAAGAACGGCTCGATCATCTGGATCCGGAGCACCATCGTGCCCCGCCGTAACGAAAGGGGGCAGCTGGTTTCCTACGACGGGCTGATCGTGGATATCACCGAACGGAAGCGGAGCGAGGAGTTCGTGCGCAACATCCTTGAGTCCGTCGACGAGGGCTTCATCGTCGTGGACCGCGATTACCGCATCATCACCGCGAACCGCGCCTTCGGCGCACTCACCGGCGTGCCGGCGCCGGAGACGATCGGCCGGCATTGCTACGAGGTGTCCCACCATAGTCATTCCCCCTGTTTCGACCACGGCGAAGAGTGCGCCGTTCGCCGGGCCTTCGAAACGGGCCAGCCCTATGCCGTCGTGCACACGCACCAGACGCCGTCGGGCGCCTCGCTCGTGTCGGAAATCAAGGCTTTCCCCCTGCGCAATGAGACGGGCCAGGTCATCGGCGCCATCGAAGTGACCAACAACATCACGGACCGGAAGCGCCTCGAGGACCAGCTCCGGCATGCTCAGAAAATGGAAGCCATCGGCCTGCTGGCGGGCGGCATCGCACATGACTTCAACAACATCCTCACGGCCATCGTGGGCTACGGCAATCTGCTCAAGATGAAACTGTCGCCGGGCGATCCGAACGCCTCCTACGTCGACCAGCTGCTGTCCTCCGCTGCGCGAGCCGCGGGCCTGACCCAGAGCCTGTTGGCCTTCAGCAGGAAGCAGGTGACCAATCCCCGCCCCATGAAGATCAACGAATCGATCATGCGGGTGGAGAAGCTGCTGCGCAGGCTCATCGGCGAGGACATCGCGTTTGCCACGGAACTGTCGCCCGAGGAGCTGACCGTCATCGCCGATTCAAGCCAGTTCGAGCAGGTCCTGATGAACCTGGCAACGAACGCCCGCGATGCCATGCCGAAGGGCGGGAGCCTCGCCATCCGCGCCGGCACTGCCGTTATCGGCGATGAGTTCCGCCGGGCTCACGGCTTCGGGCTCGACGGGACCTATGCCCAGGTATCGGTCATCGATACCGGCGTCGGCATGAGCCGCTCGGTAATGACCCGCATCTTCGAGCCTTTTTTCACGACCAAGGAAGTGGGCCGGGGCAGCGGACTCGGCCTGGCGATCGTCTACGGCATTGTCAAGCAGAACGGCGGGTACATCACCGTCGACAGCGAACCAGGCCGGGGGTCCACCTTCCACCTCTACTTCCCGCTCGTTGCGCCGCAAGCCGAGACGAGCGCCCCCGAAGAGACTGCTCCGCTGCAGCATGGCCGGGAGACGGTGCTTGTGGCGGAAGACGACGACACGCTGCGCGAGCTCACGAAGACCATGCTCACCGACTTCGGCTATACGGTCATTGAGGCCGTCGACGGCGAAGACGCCTGCCAGCAGTTCCAGCGCCACCAGGCCGAGATCCAGCTCGTCATCCTCGACGTGGTCATGCCCCGCATGAACGGCAAGGATGTGCACGACCGTATCGTTCAAACGAGACCGGACACGCCGGTGCTCTTTTTAAGCGGCTACACCTCCGAGATCCTGCGCGAGAAAGGCATCGATGCGGCGACCGCCAACGTCCTTTTGAAACCGGTCTCGCCGATGGACCTGCTCCGCGCGGTCAGGCGGATATTGGACAGCAGCGTTTCGCCGCGCGCGACCGCATCCTGAACAGCAGCCCTTCGTCCTTGACACCCTCATGACGCCGTGTTACTGTTTGCCATGCTGGTGTACGTGAACGGCGTCTTCCTCCCGCGGGAAGAAGCGAAGATCTCCGTCTTCGATCACGGCTACCTCTACGGCGACGGCATCTACGAAACGCTCCGCTGCTACCGGGGAACCATATTTCTGCTCGACCGGCATCTTGCGCGCCTGGAACGATCGGCCGCGGCCATCGGCCTTTCGTTGCCGCTCTCCCTGGACGCGATCGGAGCTACCCTCAAGGAGACGGTCGCGAAAAATGACCTTGCCGACGCCTACGTGCGCATGCAGATCAGCCGCGGTCCCGGAGAGATCGGCCTGGACCCCGCGCTCTGCCCCGCGCCCACCATGGTGATCGTGGCCAAGCAGTTCAAGGAATATCCCGCCGCGCTTTTCGTTCAGGGGGTCTCCGTTTCCGTCGTCTCGACGCGACGGAACCACCCGCTCTCCCTTGATCCCGCGGTGAAGAGCACCAACTTCCTGAACAACATCCAGGCAAAACGCGAATCCATCGCGCGGGGAACCTATGAAGGGATCATGCTGAACTGGGAAGGATATGTGGCCGAAGGCACGATCAGCAACATCTTCACCGTGGCGAAGGGGGTGCTCCGGACGCCGGGCGCCGATGCCGGCATCCTGGAAGGTGTGACGCGCGACCTCGTCCTCTCCCTTGCGCGGCGTGCGGGCATTCCCTGCGAGGAGCCCCGGCTCCTTCCCGCCGATCTCGGACGCGCCGATGAGTGCTTCCTGACCAATACAACCATGGAAATCATGCCCGTCACAACCATCGACGGTCAAACCGTGGGTACCGGCGCTCCGGGGCCGGTCACCCGCACGCTCATGCAAGCCTACCGCGAAGAGGTGCTCCGCCATGTTTGATTCCGCAGAACGTCTTGCCCGGGTGATCGACCATACCCTGGTCCGTCCCGATGCCACGATCGACGATCTGACCGCCGCCTGCCGCGCTGCGCAGCAGTACCGCTTCGCCGCGCTGATTCTCAACTCCTGGCAAATAGGCCGCGCCCGCGACCTGCTTGCCTCGTCGGGCGTTGCCATCGGCGCAGTCGTAGGCTTCCCGCACGGGAGCTGCACCACGGCAGTCAAGATCTTCGAAGCCATGGAGGCGATGAAGAACGGCGCGACGGAGCTGGACATCATGATCAACCTGGGCATGCTCAAGAGCGGCAGGCTCGACCTCGTGGAGATCGACGTCAAGAACGTGATCGCCATGACCAAGGGCATGACGCACAAAGTCATCATTGAATGCAGCGCGCTCTCGGCCGCCGAGCTGGCCGACGTCTGCCGGATCGCCGCCCGGGCAGGCGCTGCTTTCATCAAGACATCGACGGGGTACGGCAGCCGGGGAGCGACGATCGAGGACATTCAGACGATCCGCACCGCCGTGGGCACGCTGTGCAGGATCAAGGCGTCGGGCGGCGTCCGTGATCTGGCCACGCTCGAGGCGCTCGTCGATGCCGGAGCGGACCGCATCGGGACCAGCTCCGGACCCGCGATCATGGAAGAGTACCGCAGCAAACGGTGATCGAGGAATCGGTCGCTTCCCGCTCCACAATAAAAAACGCCGGTCAGAATGATCATGACCGGCGTTTTCCTTTTCTTCCCGTCCTGCGTTAAAGAGCAGCGGTGTCCTGATAGACGGCCTCGCGGCGCGCAGCAGGCGCCGGATCGCCGACCATCACCCAGTTGAGCGGATTCTGCAAAAGCTTGCCCACCAGCACGGCGTTCAGGCTGTGGCCCGGCTTGTGCGCTATGACATGCCCGATCACCGGCATGCCGGCAAGGGACAGATCTCCGATCATATCCAGGACCTTGTGCCGCACGAATTCGTCGCGGTACCGGAGCCCTTCCCGGTTCAGCACCGAATCCTCCCCGAGCACCACGGCGTTCTCCAGCGATCCTCCGCGTGCCAGGCCCTTTGCCTTGAGCGTTTCCACGTCGCGCAGGAACCCGAAGGTCCTGGCATCGGCCACGTCGCGGATGAAGTTCTCCTCCGAATACTGATAGTTCAGGCTCTGTTCCCGGAGCAGGGGATGATCGAAGTCGATAGCGCAGGAAATGCCCTGCGATTCGGAGGGCCAGATGGCAAGCTGCTTGGCTCCTTCGCGCACCAGCACCGGCCGGGTGATCTTGAGCACCGGCTGCACCCGGTCCTGCACCTGTACGCCCGCCTCGGCGATCATCCGGACAAAGGGCCCGGCGCTGCCGTCCATGATGGGCACTTCGTCTCCGTCCAGTTCGACGATGGCGTTCGAGATGCCGATCCCCGCAAGGGCGCCCAGCACATGCTCCACCGTTCCCACGGTCGCGCCGCTCTTGCGGAGCGTCGTGGCATAACTCGTCGCAACCGTATGTGCGGCGACGGCTTCGATCATCCTGTTGCCCAGATCGGTTCGATGGAACACCACGCCGGTGCCCGCATCCGCAGGCCGAAGGGTCAGGTGAACCTTGCGGCCGGAATGGAGCCCCACGCCTTCGCAGGAAACGCTGTTCTTGAGGGTGCGCTGGAAACGGATCATCGTTCTTCTCCTTCTTTCTCTGATGCGAAAATAGCAATCCCTGTGCCAGCGCACTCCCGTGAGAAGTCCTCGAAATTCAATGCATTGCGGAGAGCATTCGCTTCGCGCGGTGTTGACAATTCACCACACCACGAAGCTGCTGTCGAAATCATGCAACACCCCGGTGTGTGTCATGGGCATCCTTATTTTCCGAGAAGTGCCGGGAGAGTCGCAATGAAGCGCCGAAGCGCATGCTGACAAGCCTTTTCTGTCCCCTTTTGCATTGACACCGCAGGAGCGAGTATGCTACATTTTTCCCATACATGCTGCAACGCAGCGGTCGGACACCACCGGAGGTCGCATGTCGAACAATCTCGAGGAACTGTACGAACAGGGCATGACCGCATTCACCAAGTCCGACTACGCCAGGGCGGAAAACCTTTTCCAGCAGATCCTCAAGATCAATCCCCGTTTCGCCGACATTCACAATAAACTGGGCATCATTTACAATCAGACGAACCGCCTGGAGAGCGCGGCCAAGGCCTTCGAACACGCGATCCAGATCAATCCGGGGTATACCGAAGCGTCGCTGAACCTCGCGATCACCTACAGCGACCTCGGCCGGTACGACAACGCCCGCGAGGTCTTCGAACGTGCTGCACGGCTCAGCAAGGAAGCGTCGGGAGACATCGATCCGTTCATCAAGGGCAAACTGGCGAACGAGCATTTGAAGATCGGGGCCATCTATGCCGATCTCCGGATGTTCGACGAGGCGATCGACGAGTACGAGAAGGCGTTGAAGCTGGCGCCGGCTTTTGTGGACATCATCACCCAGCTCGGCATCGCGCTGCGCGAGAAGGGCCGGTACGACGAAGCGATCAAGCAGTTCAACCATGCCAAAGAGGTCCGGCCGCCCTACATACCGGCGCGGATCCATCTGGGGCTTACCTACTACTCCCGCGGCTTCTACGGCCTCGCCGAGGAAGAATGGCAGGAGGCGCTGCGCATCGATCCGGCCAATACCGCCGTCAAAACCTACCTTAATTTCGTCAAGCCCCCCCAGGCCTAAAGGATCCGCTCTGTGGAACTGCTGAACATCTCCGGTCTTTCGACCGGCTTCCGCACCCCGGCAGGAATGGTCCTGGCCGTCAAGGACCTGAACCTCGCCGTGGAGGCGGGGCGCATACTCGGCCTGGTCGGCGAATCGGGCTGCGGAAAGACCGTCACCGCGCTGTCGGTCCTGAACCTCGTTCCGCCCCCCGGCGCGATCCTCTCCGGCAAAATCCTCTTTGAAGGAACGGACCTGCTCACGCTGCCGCCGTCCGCGATGCGCGCTATCCGGGGCGCCAGGATCTCGATGATCTTCCAGGAGCCCATGACCGCGCTCAATCCCGTCTTTACCGTGGGGAACCAGATCGGGGAGGTGCTGACCGCCCACCTGCAGATGACCAGACAGGACGCCCTGGACCGCTCCGTCGAACTGCTGCGCTCGGTCGGCATCCCCTCGCCGGAGAAGCGCGTCCACGAATATCCCCACCAGCTCTCGGGGGGCATGCGCCAGCGCGTCATGATCGCCATGGCCATCGCCTGCAGGCCGTCGCTGATCCTCGCCGACGAACCCACCACCGCGCTGGATGTGACGATCCAGGCGCACATCCTCGAGCTTCTCGCGCAGATCCAGGTGGAGATGGGCATGGCCATGGTGCTCGTCACCCATGACCTGGGCCTCATTGCCGAACGCGCTCACCGGGTGGCGGTGATGTACGCGGGAAGGATCGTCGAAGAAGCGGATACGGCCGAGTTGTTCAGCCGCCCGCTGCACCCCTACACGCGGGGACTGCTCGCCTCCCTTCCCCGGCCGGGAGAGACAAAGCGCACGCGGCTCCGCACCATTCAGGGCACCGTGCCCCAGCTTGCCGATCTGCCTTCGGGCTGCAGGTTCGAACCGCGCTGCGACATCCGCGCGGAGCAATGTGACACCGAGCCGGAGCTGATCGAGGTCAGCCCCGGCCACCGGGTGCGGTGCTGGAAAGCATGAACGCGCCCCGCTGCGGCATGATACCGGGAGGTCCCGTCGTCAGGAGCAGGAACGGAACCCATGACTGAAGAACTGCTTCACCTGGATGTCCTTCGCAAGACCTTTCCCGTGCGGACCGGCGTCGGGCGGACCGAGACCGCCGTTGCCGTGGACGGCGTCACCCTGTCCGTGGCCCGCGGCGAGGTTGTGGGCCTGGTCGGCGAAAGCGGGTGCGGCAAATCCACGCTCGGCAGGCTGGCGCTCGGTCTCCTGCAGCCCACATCCGGATCCGTACGATTCGCCGGCCGGGAACTGGGAAGCCTCGGCAAGGAGGAATTGCGCAGCCTCCGCAAGAACATGCAGATCATCTTCCAGGACCCCTTTGCGTCGCTCAATCCGCGCATGCGGATCCGGGACATCGTAACCGAACCCCTGGTGATCCACCGTCTTGCCGCCAAACAAGAACTCGATGCAAAGGCAGCCGATCTTCTGACCAGGGTCGGCCTGGCTGCGGACGCTTTGACGCGGTATCCCCACGAATTCTCGGGCGGCCAGCGCCAGCGTATCGGCATTGCGCGCGCCCTGGCCAGCAATCCCGCCTTCATCGTCGCCGACGAGCCGGTCTCGGCCCTCGATGTCTCGGTCCAGGCTCAGATCATCAATCTGCTTTCCGATCTGCAGCAGTCGCTGGCCTTGTCCTTCCTTTTCGTCGCCCACGATCTGAATGTGGTCCGACATTTTTCCGACCGCGTTGCGGTCATGTACCTGGGCAGGATCGTGGAGATGGCTCCCGCCGAAGAGATCTATACCAAGCCGTCCCATCCCTACACCGAAGCGCTGCTTGCCGACATTCCCGTGCCCGACCCGACGGCGAAGAAGAAGCACATCCTGCTCAAGGGCGACATCCCGAGCCCCACGCAAATCCCGCGGGGCTGCCGCTTCCACACCCGCTGCCTCTATCGCTTCGAGCCCTGCGACAAAATCGATCCCCGGACTACGGACCTCGGGGGCGGACATTTCGTTAACTGCCATCTGCGGGGATAGGCAAGAATGACAAGACGACAAGGGGACGGGGCGACTTGGCGACGATGAAAAAGAAAAGCCGACAGGATAATCCCTGTCGGCTTTCTTATTCTAGTTCTAGGAGCCTGCGACTATCTGCAGGCAGGCGGCGAAGGAACCGCCGTGTTGAAGGGCGTGAATGTCACGGTGCCGGTTGCGCAGATATCCGTGCCTGGAGCACAGGTGGGAATTCCCGTCAACGGCCCGGGGGGCGCTGTCGTCGCATCATGGTCCCAGGCGTTCAACGTTGCATCGATCACCGAAATGGACGTACTCATCAAATCGGCTGACGTGTTGCAGTAGAGGCTGTTGTTGTTGATCGTTGCCGACGAAGTGCTGCCGTTCAAGGAAATGCCCGTTCCATTGTTGTTGATCGTATTTCCGGCAATCGGAACGCCGAATGCACTGACGCTGATACCGGACCCCGTGTTCAGATTGATCGTGTTCCCGCTGATTGCAACTGTCCCTGTCTGCACATCGATGCCCGTTCCGTTCGCGGATACCATGTTGCCGGAAACGGTCGCCGTCGGTGTGCCTGCGCCGATGGGCAGGGAAATGCCGGTCCCGATATTGCTCGTCACTGTGTTATTCATGATAGAACTCGTCCCGCCCGTTATCAGCATGCCGAGGTAATTTCCCGTAAAGGTGTTCGACGAAATCATGGCCGAACCGGTCGTGCCGGTTATTTGAATACCAGCGCCATCGTTGGCAATCCCCAAATTGCTGCGGAAGGTGTTCCCGGTTATCGAGGGATTGCCGCCGGCCACGTTTATCCCGATATACCCCTGTGCAATGGTGTTCAAGGAGATTGACGGGCTCCCTCCTGCGATGTTGATCGCGACTCCGGACGACTGGAGCGACAACCCGATGAACTGCGAATTCTGCACTTTCGAATTCCCCGACAGCTGCATGCCCGTGGCAAAACCGAATGTCGGATTCTGCATGTTGATATTGTTGACCGTCATAGCCGCGCCGAGATCGTTGATTGCGGCAACGCCGCTCGGCGGAGTATCTATCCTGCATCCGTCGATGACCGCGTTGGCCGCTCCCATGATAGCCGTCGTGCTGGCTGAGGAAATGACCGTCGAATAGCTTGCTCCCAGACAGGCAAGGTTCGTTCCCGGTTTCAGTTGAAGCGGGAACGTTTCAGCGGTGGAGTAGGTCCCGGCCGACACGAAGATGCCTTCCGTGCCCGTGGACTGGGAGAGGGCGAAGGTGATGGTCTTGCAGGGGCTTGCCTGCGTTCCGCATCCGGCCGTATCGGTGCCCGTAGAGGCGGTAACGAACTTGCCGGGATAGCTGCTCTGGAGCTCCACGATGTTCGAATCGATGTTCCCGGCAGCATCGCGGGCGCGTACCGCGAAATAGTACGTCGTCCCCGGCGCCAGACCGGGGACCGTGTAGCTTGTCGCGCCCGGCGTGGTGACGAACGCGGGCGCTGCGTAGATTATGGCCGGTGTCGTCGAATAATAGATAAGATACACGATACTTGCCGCAGGGGTCAGATTGTCCGTGGCAGCGGCCCAGTTCAGCTGTGCGCTCGTCAGCGACGCCGTGACCGACGACAGACCGGCGAAGGTAGGCGGCACGGTATCGCCAACGGTAAAGCTCCAGGTGTACTTCGCCGCCATAGGCATACCGTTGGCATCCTGCGCACCCGTGGTGATCGTGGCACTGTAGAGCATGTTCAATGTCAGGTTCGATGTGGGCGTGAAGGTCGCGGTGGTGGACGAGGCCAATACCGTTCCCGGAATCGCCGTGGCGCCGCTGTCCGCCAGCAGGAAAGTCGAGGTGTTCAGCGTTGCCGTGTCCATGGGTTTCGAGAAGACCGCGGTGACGAGCGCGTTCAACGGCACGCCCACCGCCCCGTTCGCCGGATCGGTGGCAACCACCGCCGAGGGGATCGCATCCCTGGTCGTGAAGCTCCAGGCATAGTTCTGCGCCATGGCGATACCTGCCGCCGATTTCGCGCCGGTGGTGATCGTTGCCGTGTACGTGGCAAGCGACGCAAGGCTGGATCCGGGGGTGAAGGTTGCGGTCACGCCGGAAAAAATGACGGTGCCGCCCACGGGATTGCCCGCGATGTCCTTCACCAGGAACGTGGTCTTGTTCACCGTCGTCGCATCCATGAGGTCCGAGAAGGTCGCCTGGATCGGCTGCGCAACGTCGACATCGGTCGCATTGGGAACAGGGATCGTGGAAACGACCTGCGGGACCTTGAAATTCTGCATGTTGAGCGTGATCGTGGCAGGATTCCCGTCGAGGTCCGCCGTTGCCTGGCCCTGGTAGATCATTGTCTTGTTGCTGTCCAGCCCTTCCACCACGAAGAGACGCTGCTGCCCGTTCGGCACTTCCACGGTGAAACTGGCCGTGGTCTGGCCCGCCACGTTCTGGCTGGAAATGATCGTATCCATGCCGGGTCCGGTCACGGTAAGCGTGATCGTCTGGACATCCGCAGGAATCGCGGCGTGGGCAGCAGGCACATCGAAAACCCCGACGAGGGCGCGAGCGAGCCTGGACCAGGGCGTTGCCGGTTCGATCGCCAGCGCAACCGCTTTCTGGGCGGACACCGTGACCGTGACGAGTGAAGTCCTGATCGTCTTGATGGTGCTGGAGCAGGCCACGAGAGCCGCAAGGGCGATGATTGCACCAGCACTTCCGAATATCGTTCGTTTCGTCATGCGCATACCCTGAGTGATAGGCGTTGGTCTCTGCTACGGGAAGACTAGATCGAGCTTCACCGGCGTCGTCGCGCTCTTCGGTTCCAGCTTCACCGGCGGCGTGAGTGGAAGGGCCGGCCCCCCGGGCAACAGGCCGATGCCGCCGGCAACGGGAACGATCAGTTGCGGCAGATCGCCATCATCGCGAAGGGCCCCTTCTCGTCCGCCTGCTCCTTCACGCTGCTTCGGCAGCGGCTGGGGAGGCCGCGGAGGCTCGTTGAAGGGTACCGAGGTGATCTGGCCCGCTTTCACGACGCGAAGGCCGGCGATCTCCGCCCGGATGTTCCTGATCTCCACCGCGCCGTCGAAGACCGCGAGCCACGTGGTCTGGGCCGCGGGATCGAACCAGAGCTCGAAGATCGTCCCCTTGACGCCGGCGATGGCCGTCTTGGTCTGGACGCTGAGCGTCGCACGGGAGATGATCGCCCGGATCTTTCCGAGCAGGAGCTTGAGCGTGGATTGCGCCCGCTTCTGCCCTGGATCGTAGACATAGGAATTGATCTCCAGCCGGCTGCCCCCGTAGACGGTCAAGACGCTGTCGTCGCGCATGAGCAGCTTGGCCGTGCCGTTCTCCGCGGTCACGACCGTATCGCCCTGCAGGATCGGCGTCTTGAGTTGCGCCGCGATCCGCTCCGCGCCTCGCTCGATCGTGACCGTCCCCTTGACAAAGGCGATCTGTCCCGCCGTATCCACGGCAAGGACAGGCAGCGGCAGGAAGAGCAGCAGCAGGATGACGAACAATCCGGTCATTCTCATAGGCGCGCACCGATAAAGAGCCCCGCAATGTTCCTGGTGTATTCGAAGGCGGCGAGGTTGGAATCGTTGATCGTATAGCTGTCGGAAAGGGTGATCGTTACGCTGCGGCCGAGCGTTTTCGAGACCGAGAGAAGATACTCCTGCATCCCGTCATGCCGTTTCGCGGGATAGCCGGGATAGACCGCATCGTAGTGCTGGTCCGTGTAGGACGCGCTCCCCGAGAACTGCAGTCCCGCGGCTTCCGTCTGGATTCCGGCGAGGATTTTGTGACCGGTAAAGCTCCAATAGTCCTTGCGCGCGCCGTCCAGGGAGAAATCGTAACTGCCGATCAGCGTGACCGAGCCGGTTTTGACGGTATGCGTGACGCCCAGGGAGTTGACGACCCCCGACCGGTCGCCGTTCAGAAGGAATGCGTCGCTGGCGTAGTAGAACTGGTCCTGCATGCGGTACCGGAATTGCGTCTGCGATGCGGGGGTAAAGCGCTGATCGAGGAACAGGAGCGCTGTATGCTCGTTGCTATAGTGATGGGAGCCAACCAGGGTATAGCTGAAGCCGTAGTTGAGGCCGAGCGCCCCGCGGCCTAGGGCCTGCTGAACGCCCAGCCGCGGCCCGTGCTGCAGCACATTGAACTCCGCCAGGTTTTGATAGATGTTCTTGTAGAATTGATAGGCGGCGTTTGCCTGCAAGGTCCCTCGCTCGAGAAAACGATAGGAGGCATCCAGCAGGAAGAGGCCGCTCCAGTCAGCCTTGTTCTTTCCCGCGACCGTTACCGGAACAGATGGTTCGAGGATTACATTCGAATCGTATTCAATCCCGGCAAGCGCGGTGGTAGAGAAGCGGGGCTTCGCGGTCCCGGGGGCTGCCTGGTCCATCTGCGCCTGCGCTGCGCTCTTCAGTGCCTCGTCTGCCTGGCCCGATGCAGCGACAGCATTGAAGAGCTCCTGCGCCTTCTGGACCTTGCCCGCCTTGCGGAGCACCAGAGCAAGTTCGTATTTTGCCCGGCTGTTCGACGGCTCGGCTGCGACGACCTGCTGGAGGATTTCCTCGGCCTTAGCAAGATCGCCGCTTCGGCCGTAAGCAATGCCGAGGGAGATGGCTGCATTCCGCTCAACGGGCTTCGCAGCCGCTGCCTGTTTGAAGAAACCGATGGCATCGGCATAATTGCCGGTCTCGAGCTCCATGATCCCTTTGGTCATCGCGATCTCGTACGCCCCGTCGCGGTCGTCTTGCGCACGGCCCGCACAAGGAAGGATCAGTAACGCAAACACCCAAAGGATGGCAAATCCCGTTCTAGCCATGGGCCAAGTGTAGCATAGAAAGCAAAATTGTTCATTTGAAAATTGCAAACACCGTTCTTTGGCATATCGATCAACGGAACAAGCCTATTTTGCAGAGCTGCAAATACTTTCTCCTGGCCCTTCTTCGCAAAAACAACCACTTACATTTTGGCACGGAGGCTGCAATATACAGGGCAAGAGAGCATGAGGAAGCCCCGCGAGGGGAGAAACGGGAGGAAACTACTATGAAGAACACCACGGCAAAAAAAGGAGCATACCTCGGAGCAGGAGCAGGACTGGTCCTCTTCGCGATCTTCGGACTTCTCCCCGGCAGCCTTCTGGGCGGCGCAGCGGGAATCAATGTGGCGGGCTGGTTGTTCGGCCTTCCGCTGGAGCCGGGTCTCATCTCCCGGGCCATCGTGCTGGTCTCGATGCTGATGGGCGTGCTGGTTTCCGGCATCGTGATCGTGACGGCAACCTCCACCGTCGGCTGGCTGGTCGGCAGACTGATGGAGCCGAAGGCAGAAGAGAGTTCAGAGTACAAGGCAGTCAAGTAGTTCAAAGTACCAAGTACAGAGTACAAGGTACAAAATAAGAACCAGGAGCCAGGAGCCAGAAGTCAGGATACAGAAGAAAAGCAAAACAAAGAGCCAAATTCAAAGACAGAATTCAAAATCTTGGATAAAGGAGAACGACAATGAAGAACGAAACGGTAAAAGCAGGCATGAAGATCGGCGCGGTGGTGGGCGGAGTGTTCTTCCTGGTGTTCGGGGTGATGGGCGGGTTCTACTTCGGGAGCTACGGCACCCTGATCCTGCTCACGAAGCTGATGGGCGGAACGGTTGAGCCGACGCTCTTCGTACGGGCGGCGATCGTGGTGGGCATCGGGGTCGGGATCGCGGCGACGGCAACGGTTTCCATCGTGGTCGGTGGCCTCCTGGGCACGGCGGTGGGGTTCATCGTCTCCCCCCGGAAGAGCCTTGAGGAAGCAAAGGCAGCGTCAAAGGCGTAAGGGACAGAAACAAAGAAGTTC
>JAKAHZ010000198.1 GCA_021814615.1 Nitrospirota bacterium
GGTCAACCACCGGCACCACGCTTCCGCGCAGGTTGATGACGCCCCGCATGAAATCCGGCGTGCGCGGCACCTTGGTCACGGTGGTGAAATCCAGCACCTCGCGCACCTTGCCGATGTCGAGGGCATAGATCTCGTCGGAAAGTTTGAAGGTCAGGTATTGCGTCGCGATTATCGTTTCCGCCACAGCCATAAGAACCTCCTGGTGAGGCAGGAGACAGGAGTCAGAAGTCAGTAGTCAGAAGAATTATTCGGCCTTCTCCTGGCTTCTGGATTCTGTATTCTGTCTCCTGTCTTTTTTAGAACTTCTCGAACTCCGCGTCCCGGGCATCGCCCTTTGCCGACGCCATCTTCCCCATGTCGAGATGCACGCCTGTTGACGCCGACGATTTCGGCTTCAGGTGAGCGATCTGCGGTGCGTGATGCGGCGTCACCGTTTTCCTGGAGGGTTTGGCGAGCGCACGGCCATTGTCGTTGCCGTTGTCGCTCACCTTGAAGAAAGCGACCGTGGTCTGGAGCTGGTCGGCCTGGGAAGCCAGCTCCTCGGCAGTGGAGGCCATCTCCTCGGCAGCGCCGGCGTTCTGCTGCACCACCTGGTTCAGCTGCTGGATCGCGCCGTTGATCTGGTCCGCGCCCGATGCCTGCTCCTTGGACGACGCGCTGATCTCCTGCACCAGCTCTGCGGTCTTCTGGATGTCCGGCACCAGCTTGGCCAGCATGCTGCCTGCCCGTTCGGCCACGTCAACGCTCGAGCCCGAGAGCTGACTGATCTCGCCGGCCGCCGTCTGGCTCCGCTCGGCGAGCTTCCGCACCTCCGCAGCAACCACAGCGAAGCCCTTGCCGTGCTCGCCCGCCCGGGCAGCTTCGATCGCCGCATTCAGAGCCAGGAGGTTGGTCTGGCGCGCGATCTCCTCGATGATGCCGATCTTCTCGGCGATCTGCTTCATGGCGATCACCGCGTCCGTCACTGCTTTGCCGCTTTCCTGCGCGTCCAGGGCGCTCTTCTGAGCGATCTTCTCGGTCTGCATGGCGTTGTCCGCGTTCTGCCGGATCGTGGCGTTCATTTCCTCGATGGAGGACGATGCTTCCTCGGTGCTCGCCGCCTGCTCCGTCGTGCCCTGGGACGTCTGCTGCGCGCCGGCGGAGAGCTGCTCGCTGCCCGAGGCCACGTTGTCCGCTGCGGTTTTCACGTCGGCAACCACGGCCCGCAGCTTCTCGAGCATGCTCTTCATCGAGTGCATCAGCTGGCCTGTCTCGTCGCCGCTCTTGACCTTTACATCGATGACAAGGTTTCCCCGCGACATGCTGTCCGCAACATTCACAGCCTCAGCTAGGGGCAGCGTTATGCCCCGAATAATGAAAAGCGACACAACAACTGCCAGGATAATACCGATCACAAGTGCGCTTATCAGAAAATTTCTGGTTGCCGCATATCTGCTCTGCGACTCGGAAAAGGCATCACCGCCCTCCTTGATCTGCAGGTCAATCAACTCGCCGCTCTCCTCCTCAAGCTTGGCAAGCCGGGGATTGATCACTTTAACGGTATGCTCGTTCGCCTCCTTAAAGCGCCTCTCCACGAGTAGACGTATTGCCGGCTTTAAACCTTCGCTCTGAAATGTGTCCTTGTCTGCGGTAAATGAATCGACGATCGCCCGCTCCTTCGCTCCGTGGTTCAGTGATTTATACTCCTGCCATATCGAATTCATCTCCTGAATGTTCTTCTCGATCTTTTCGGTGTGGCGAGTTATCGGATGATCTTGTTCATGCAGTTTGCTTTCCTCGAGCCGAGGGTCATGAAAGGACGCAAGCAGCAGGTGCTTGACGCTATCCATCAACAGATCGTCCACTTCGCTCAGTTTTGTAGCAGGTACGGTATTGTCATGATACACACCCTCGAGTACGTCGTTTGTCCCTGATATTCCGCGGAGACCGAGTATTCCTATCATGACCAGCAACAATGCCATAAAACCCACGAGCGCCAGCATTTTCGATCCGATCCGCATGTTTTTGAACATTGTTCTCTCCTTGTCTTTTTTCGGTGTTTATTGGCTTTCCATTCCGTAAAGCAAACGACGTGCCGGAGCCGGAGCGCAGGGACTGCGTTCGAAAGGAGAAGATGCAAGCTGATGATTAGGCGGGGGATCCGCGGTCAGGAAAGTACGATTTCAAACAAGGGGAGAGAAGCGGGTTGCCGGAGAAGGGCGTTGAGGTCAGATTCTTTTTTCCAGAACCTATCCCAAAATGGGCTATTCCCTATGGCGAAATGCCATATTTTTTCAATTTCCGCAGGAGCGTTTTATAATCGATGGCGAGCATGGCGGCTGCCTTCGATTTCACTCCGTCGCAGGCATTCATGGCTCGTATTATGGCCTGCCGTTCCTGATCGACAAGCCGGAGGTCGTCGGAACATGCCGCCGCGGCCCCAGGCTGTTTCTGCCGGCCCGATATCGCCGGACCCGCCGCAGGGAACTGGAGATGCACGGGCAGGATCACGCCCTCCTCGGCAAGCAGAACGGCACGACGCACCACATTCTTGAGCTCCCGGATATTGCCCGGCCATTCATGGGCAAGGAGCACCGCTGCGGCTTCTTCGGACAGTTCCGCGCCCCGGTGCTGCAGGTCCTCGGCGGCCTCGATCATGAAGCGGCGCGCGAAGAACCGGATGTCCTCGCGCCGTTCGCGAAGCGGAGGAATGGTGATGAAAAACTCGCCGAGCCGGTAGAACAGGTCCTCACGGACCCTTCCGTCCCTGACAAGCGCCGAAAGGTTCTCGTTCGTTGCGCAGATGATGCGGATGTCGACGTTTACCGGGTGCGTGCTGCCGAGCAGCCGGATCTGTCGTTCCTCCACGGCTGCCAGCAGTTTGCCCTGCATGGCCGGCGAGATGTTCTGCAGTTCGTCGATGAAAAGCGTACCACCGGCGGCCTGCTCGAAGTAACCTGTTTTCTTCTTGTCCGCGCCGGTAAAAGCCCCTTTTTCATATCCGAAGAGCTCGCTCTCGAGCAACGTGTCCGGAATCGATCCGACATCCACCATGACGAAGGGCCCTGCAGAGCGGCGGCTGAGATCATGGATCATGCGGGCTATGTACGACTTGCCCGATCCGGTCTCCCCCTGGATCATAAGCGAAAAATCACTGTGCGCCACCTTATGGATGTGTCCGGCGATCGCCTTGATCGGGGCGCTCGCGCCGAGCGCATGCTCGATGGTGGCTGCCACATCTACGTTCAGTTGGTTCACCGTCCGCATGAGTTCGCCGGCTTCCACCGCCCTCCGCAACAGCGTCATGAGCTTATCAAAATCGGGCGGCTTCGTGAGAAAGTCGTAGGCGCCGAGCTTGATCGCCTCCACGTCCGCGGGGATATAGCCGTGGCCCGTAATGAGGATGATCGGTACCGTGTCATCGCGTTTCTTAAGCTCCCT
>JAKAHZ010000081.1 GCA_021814615.1 Nitrospirota bacterium
AGCCTGGGGCTTCTGTCCAAGCCGATGCTCGTGACGACTCCCTTCGTCCTGCTTCTCCTGGACTTCTGGCCGCTGGGACGGACGAAATGGGCGGAACCTGCGGAGGGGGCGCCGTGGACGCCGCTTTCCCCGGTAAGGCTGGTGCTGGAGAAGGTGCCCCTGTTCTGTCTTGCCGCCGCCTCGTCGTCGGTGACCTATATCGCCCAGCAACGGGGCGGGGCAATGACGGCATTGTCGCTGCTGCCGCTGTCCGAGAGACTGGCGAACGCGGTTGTGGCAAACGCGTCGTATGTGGAAAAGGCAGTATGGCCTGCTTCTCTTTCATTCTTTTACGTCTATCCGGACAAAGGACACCCCTGGTGGCTCGTTGTTCTGTCCCTATGTTTGATCGCAGGATTGTCGGTCCTGTCACTTCTCTTCATGCGAAAAAAGCCGTTTCTCTTGAGCGGCTGGTTGTGGTACGTCGGCATGCTCGTTCCGGTTATTGGATTCGTGCAGGTCGGCGCCCAGGCCATGGCAGACCGGTATAGTTATCTGCCCCTGACAGGACTGTTTGTCATGGTGGTCTGGAGCGCCGCGGACATGGTGTCTGCGCTTCAGGAAACACAGAGAAAACTTGCTGCTGCAATCTCCGGAGCTATCCTCGTTATCCTTGGCGCCGTGACATCATTGCAGATCTCTTATTGGGCGGACCCGATGAAGGTATATCAGCATGCGATACGCCTCGACAAGGGCAACTGGTTCGCTCATAACAACCTGGGACTTCGGCTGGCCGGCCAGGGCCGTTACGATCTGGCAATCAAGGAATATGGCGAGGCGACAAAACTCAGGCCCGATTATCTGGAAGCGCATAACAACATGGCGATTGCGCTCGCGCAGACCGGACGGATCGATGAGGCTTTGTTCCGCTTCGCCACGATTGTCCAGGCCGCTCCATACCGGCCGGACTTTCGCCTGAACCTGGCGCACGCCCAGGCGGCGAAAGGCCTGCGTGACGAGGCTAGCAGGAATTACCAGGAGGTCCTCCGCCTTGACCCGGGGAATCCGCAGGCCATCGCTGGATTGCGCAGAGTAAGTGAGGGCGGAGGGAAAAGAGAAAACTGAAGCCCGCAAACGCGCAGGCAAACAGATCCGAAATCATGGAGAAGGAAACACATAGGAAAGAGGACGGGGCACAGGCTGTCGATCCAGGTGCCTGCCGGTTCTGCGGACAGCCGTACCAAGCCGGGGACAGCTGGTCCACGGCAGCGGCCGGATACGATGGCCAGGTGCTCTGGTGCCGAAGATGCCGGATCGGCAGTCTGACGCCGGTTCCCTCAGCGCAGGACCGGGAGGCGTTGCATGACGTCGCGCTCTACCGCGCAGAGGACGGGAAGCGGTTCTCGTCTCCGCTGGAGAGCATGATCGCCTGGTTCTCCGCGGCCAAGGCCCGTCGCATCGAACGTTCCGGGAAGCGCGGGGGGGCGGTGCTCGATATCGGTTGCGGACGGGGCCTGTTTCTGCATATCATGGCGCGCAGAGGCTGGGAGGTCGCCGGCACGGAGGTGAGCGAATCGGTGGCCGAATGCGCCCGAAGATCCTACGGGGTGCCGGTGGTTTCCGCGGAAAAGATTCACGCGCTGCAGCAGGGCAACTATGACGTCGTGACGTTGTATCATGTGCTGGAACACGTCGATGATCCCGCTGCTTTGCTCGACCGGTGCCATGCGCTTTTGAACGAGGACGGGCTGCTGGTCGTCGCGGTTCCCAATGCGGGAAGCCTGCAGGCGCGGTGGGGAAAGGGCTCTTGGTTTCATCTCGATCCGCCCCACCACCTGTATCAGTTCACCGCAGAAGGCCTGCAGCGTCTCCTGGAGCGACACTCGTGCCGTGTCGAAGGGATATGGCATTTCGACTCTGAACAGAACATCTTCGGCTGGCTCCAGACGGTCCAGAACCGGTTCGGTCTGCCGCATAATCTGCTGTACCGTAATCTCATGCGCAGGGAGCTGCGGGGTCCGGGAGCTGCCGGGGCATCGTTGTGGCAGCTTGCGGCGGCGTTTATCTCCCTGCCGTTTATCATGCCTGCGGCGGTTCTGCTTTCTCTGGCGGAGGCGGTTTTGCTCAGGAACGGCGGAACAATCGAAGTGCATGCCCGAAGGATTGCCAAGGCTGGAGTGACGGAGGAAGTCTGATGCTTTTGGGAAAGAAGATTGTTGTCGTCATGCCGGCGTACAATGCCGAGCGGACACTGCGCCAGACCTATGGAGAAGTGCCGCGTGAATATGTTGACGAGGTAATCCTGGTCGATGACGCGTCATCGGACCGGACTGCCGTTGTTGCCCGGGAGCTCGGTATCCACACGATCATTCACGGGCAAAACCGGGGATACGGCGGAAACCAGAAGACGTGCTACCGTACGGCGCTGGAGCATGGCGCCGATATCGTGGTCATGGTCCACCCGGACTATCAGTATTCCCCTCGGCTCATTACCGCCATGGCATCGATGGTCGCTTCGGGCCATTATGACGTTGTGCTCGGGTCGCGTATCCTGGGAGGCCGGTCGCGCGAAGGGGGCATGCCGCTGTACAAGTACGTCGCGAACCGCTTCCTGACGCTCTTCCAGAATCTGCTGATGGGCGCGAAACTGTCGGAGTACCACACCGGCTATCGCGCATTCAGCCGCAAGGTGCTGGAAACTCTGCCGCTGGGGGAAGATTCCGACGATTTCGTTTTTGACAATCAGATGCTGGCCCAGGCGCATTTCTTCGGCTTTCCCCTGGGAGAGATCAGTTGCCCCACGAAATATTTCACGGAGGCATCGTCCATCAATTTCCGGCGGAGCGTACGGTACGGTTTCGGCGTCCTGGCGGTTTCGTTCATGCATTTCTTGCAGAAATCGGGGCTCGGACGTTTCCGCATCTTCTTTTCTTCAGGAAAAAGGCTGTCGGAGTAGGGGAAAGACGCGCATCCGGCGGGAAAAGGATTGTCGCCGCCAGGAATGCGCCTGTTGCCGGCAAGGGGATTGCCGGCGGAACGGGATCATCCCGTCACTTCGTGCAGGGTCACGCGGTTCCTGCCGTTCTGTTTCGACGCGTACAATGCTTTGTCCGCCTGTCTGATGAGCTGCTCTGAGGTCGGATCGCAGTCGCCGTTGGTCGTTGCCACGCCGAGGCTGACGGTGACCGATCTCCCCGGATGGTCTTTGATGACGGTGAAACGGTGGCCGGCGATGGCATGGCGGATCCGTTCTGCGACGCGCAGGGCGTTCGTGCTGTCGAGGCCGGGAAGGACGATGGCGAATTCCTCGCCGCCGTAGCGGAAGCAGCTGTCCACCGTCGTATGCCGGCACTGTTCCTGAATGACATGGCCCAGCTCCTGCAGCACGGAATCTCCCGCCTGATGTCCGAAATTATCGTTGAACTGTTTGAAATGGTCGATATCGAGCATGATGAGCGAGAGCGGCGCGTGCGTCCTCGTACGGCGCTGCAGCTCCTGCTCGATGGTCGTCTGGAATATGCGGCGGTTGAAAAGGCCGGTCAGGCCGTCCAGACGGGAAAGCTGTTCGGTCTTGGTGAAGAGATGGGATTTTGCGATACCTGCCGCGATCTGGTGCGAGATCATGGCCATGAAGTCCATATCGTCCACCGTCAGGCCGTAGGTGCGCGAGCTTTCGATGCCTACCACGCCGATTGTGGACTCCTTCGACTTGAGTGCGATGCCGATGTACGCGCCCTGATGCGGCGTTTCGCCGGGCGAATGGATGAAGTCGTTGAAGGTGTCGTAGAAGATCGACAGATCGTGGATGTGCGAATGCTCGCCGTGCTCCGCAATCCGCCCCGGCAGCCCCTCGCCGACATTGATCGTTTGCGGATGGCCTTCGGGCAGCCCCAGGGAATACTGCATATGGAGGACTTTACGGTCTTCGTCCAGGAGATACAGCGAGGCGCGTTCGAAGGAGATAGATTTCCCGATGACGGCGAAGATCTGGTTGATCATCTCCGGGAAATCGTGGGTCGATGCGATGGTGCGGGAGATGTGGTAGAACGTGAAGACCTGGTTGTTCGTCTTGTCGAGCAGGTTGATCAGGACGGTATTATCCGCCTGCGCCTGTTCCAGTTCCTTTCTGAGGGTTTCGTTGTCCAAAGCGGAATTATCCTTGATTGCTGATGCACGGAAATCAATGATGGAGCCCGCGGCACAAGCGATGCCGCGGGCGATCTTTTGCCGGGCGACCGGTTCCCCTTACGGGACTTTCGTGACAGCCGGACGGGTGATCGGTATGGGTTTAGGAGTCGACGGAGCCGGGACTGGAGCTGTGGCGGCAGGAGCGGGCGCGGACGCCGTCGCTGCCGCGGTCCCTACAGGTTTGGTTGCGGCCGCCGGCTTGGTTTCCGCTTTTGCAGCTGGTGCTTCCGCTGCAGCGGTATTGGACCGGGGAGAAACCACGAGTATCACCTTGTGGTTCTTGATCTTGAATCCCTGGTCCGGCATTTTTGCCGCATAGGAGGAGGCAATGAGCGATTCTTCCGCAACGCCTCCCTTGGTCACAAGGTACTTGACGAGTTCCACCATCCGACCCGACGCCAGGGACCGGGCATCCTTGGCCGGAACCCGTTTCCGGCCCCGACCCTTGGCCGGCGCGCCTTCCGTCGAATTTCCCACGGAGATGTCCATGCCTTTCAGTTCTTTCAGAACTGCGGCAAGATTGGCCAGCGCCTGCGGACTTTCCTTGGCGAAGGTAACGGATTGCGGCGTGAAGAGAACCTGCTCGGCGATGTTCACCACCACCCGGTTGTCGACGGCGACCACCTCGGCGGTCCCGTCGGCGATCTCTTTGGCAAGGCCCTTTTTCAGCGTTTCCACGGCGGGAGCGATCCAGGCCGATGTCTGTTTCTCTTTTTCCTGATATTTGGACAGCGTTCGCTTGAGCTTTTCCTGCTCCGGTTTTGCGGCTTCATATTTCGCCAGATCGGCGGCGGCTGGCTGGTAAACCGAGAGGTAGAAATAGGCTCCACCGGCAAGAACGATGACCAGCAGGCCGATCAGGATGTAGGTGGCGATCTTCATGCAGTTCCCTCCTTGGAAAGATGGTGATCCCAGATGCGTTCGTCGTGCAGCAGAGCGTCAATGGCCGACACATGCTATTTCAGGTTTTTCACGGCGGCCTCGATGCGGTCCAGGCCTTTGGTGATGTTCTCCAGGGACGTCGCATAAGAGAGCCTGATATAAGCGTCGGCGCCGAAGGAATCGCCGGACACGAGCGCCACCTTCGCTTCTTCGAGCAGATAGGCCGCCATGTCGCTCGAGTTCCTGATCGTTCTGCCGGCGGCCGTTTTTCCGTAGAGCTTCGACACATTCGGGAATGCATAGAACGCGCCGACGGGCTTGATGCAGGAGACGCCGGGCATGCGGTTCAGGCGTTCGACCATGTACGTGCGCCGTTTGTCGAACTCCGCGTTCATGCCGGCGAGGAAATCCTGGGGCCCGCGCAGCGCTTCCACCGACGCTTTCTGGGAGATCGACGTGGGATTCGACGTGCTCTGGCTCTGGATGTTGGCCATGGCCGTGATCACGTCCTTGGGACCCGCGGCGTAACCGATGCGCCAGCCTGTCATGGCGTGGGATTTGGACACGCCGTTCACCACGATCGTCAGGTCCTTGATCTCGGGGCCGAGCGAGGCGATGCTGTAATGCTTGAACCCGTCATACACGAGCTTCTCGTAGATTTCATCGGAGATGACGTAGATCTTGTGCTTCACCGCAACGGCGGCGATTTCCTCCAGGGTCTTCCGGTCGTAGGCGAGGCCGGTGGGGTTCGAAGGGCTGTTCAACACGATGGCCTTTGTTTTGGCGGTGACGGCCTTTTCGAGCTTTGCCGCGGAGATGCGGAATCCCTCCTGTTCCGTCGTCTCCACGATGACCGGCGTTGCGTCGTTCAGCAGCACCTGGTCGGGATAGGAAACCCAGTAGGGAGAGGGGATGATCACTTCATCGCCCGCGTCGAAGATCGCTTCGGCGATATTGTACAGGCTGTGTTTCGCTCCGCAGGAGATGAGGACCTGGGATTTTTCGTATGCAAGGCCGTTGTCGCGCTTGAACTTCTCGATGACCGCATCCTTCAGTTCATCGGTGCCCCCGGCGGGCGTGTATTTGGTGAAGCCGGTCTGGATAGCCTTGATGCCCGCCTGTTTCACGTTCTCCGGCGTGTCGAAATCCGGCTCGCCCACGCCGAAATCGACCACATCGATGCCTTGGGCCTTCATGGCTTTTGCTTTAGCCGCCATGGCGAGGGTGGGTGACGGTTTGATGGCCTTGGCCCGTTTCGCGATACCGATTGCCATTGCTTTTCCTGACCTTTCTTGCTTTGGAATGATTTGAAATTCTTAATTTTTTATCATAGCAGCCGATCAAAGTCAATGGCTTTCTCGTTCTGGGCATCAAAACGCTTTCTTGAGTGAATGCTGTTGCAATGGTCAACAGCTGGGAAGCACCGCTGGGAGTACGCGCAGGTTGCAGAATACAAGAAGTATTTGCCGAGATCGCTTTGAAAGTGGTAATTTGTCTCACCTGTTCAACGTCGTTGCGGAGTCTCTGTGAACCTTCCCCTCATCCTCGGATATCCGCTGCTCATTGTCGCCGGCCTGGAGATCTTCCTGGGCGCTGTTCTGCTTCGCCAGAACCGGCGGAACAGCCGCGTCAACAAGGCTGTCGCCATATTCTCCTTCGCCTCTGCGGCGTTTTCTCTCTCAACGGCAACCATGTATCTGCGGTACGCGGCGGGACTGGATCACCTCATGTACGCCCGTCTGAGTTGGGTGGGGTGGCTCAGCATACCGGCTGCGCTCCAGTTCGTCTTCTACCTCCGTTCTGAAAGCAATCGCACGGCACGCATCGTCGGCTGGGTTCTCTATGTTTTCTGGTCGATCGTCCTGCTTGCCAGCCTGTTCACCGATCTTATCGTGACCGATCATTATCAGCTGATTCCCTTCGAAAACAGCCCGGGCCCGATCGAAAAACCCCTGCGCCTTATCGGCGGCACGCTCATTGTCTGGCTCATGGTCGAGATCGTCCGGTTGCGGAAACACCTGACGGGCATCAAGCGCGCCCAATTGAACTACTTCTTTCACGGTACGCTCATTTTCGCCACTCTCGGGTCCCTGTCTGCCGGTTTCCTCCAGGTGCTCGGCGGATTCGGGTTCGAACCGGGGCTGACCGCCTATTTCAGCTTTCCCTGGGTCGTGCTCACCTTTTATGCGATCACGCGCTACCGGCTTTTCGATATACGGATCGTCGTGTCGAATACGCTGACCGCCATCGTGTTGTTCAGCCTTTTTGCCTGGGCCCATGTCACCGTGTACCATATGCTCGAACCGGTTATCGACGGATCCGTGGCGCTGATCCTGTCCCTTTCCCTCGTCGTGCTGCTCTTCTTCGGTACGCCGCTCAGCAGCAGGGTAAAGCTCCTCGTCCAGCGTACGGTGCTGCAGGACAAGTATGTATATCAGGACATCCTGCGGGAGTCCATCAAGGCAATCGTGACGATCCTTGACTTCGACGAGCTTCTGGATTATATCGCCGGCACGATCAAGCGCAGTCTGCAGGCGGAGAATGTGGGGCTGTACCTGAAATCCTCCGATGGCGAATATGTGCTTCGGCACGGCATGGGCGGCGTCGTCCGCACGCTGCAGGGAAGGTCGCTCGATCCCGCCATAATCGAACTTGTTCAACAGGCCGGCCACGGCGTCGTCCGGGAAGAGCTCGAGCGGATCCTTCCTGATGACGGATTCAGCTTCCTGAACAGAAACCTTCGCGAAATCGACGCCGAGTTGGTCATCCCGCTCCGCTACAAGGGGCAGCTCGAAGGCGTGCTGACCGTGGGACAGAAGGGGAGCGGGCAGCATTACATCCAGAGCGATATCGATCTGCTCGATGCCCTTGCAGCTCATGCTGCGGTCGCCATCGAGAACGCCAAATTGTACGAGACAGCGCGCCATGCCCAGGAATCGCTCCAGGAAAGCGAGGCCCGGCTGTCCCAGATGGCGGAGCAGTCGATCCGGAAATATCTGTCCACCTGACGTCTTTTTCCCCGCGCTTTCATTCCGGCCTTCTCCGCCCTTCCCATTTCCTCCTCCTTCTTGCAAATGCGCAGTGAATCGGTTAAAGTCCCTCCATGGTTGCCACGAAACCTTCCCGGCCGTCATGGCGGAGCGGCCTGACACGGAACGTGGTCGTTCTCGGGGCCGTGAGCCTGCTGAACGACGCGGCTTCCGAGATGATCTATCCGCTTCTTCCGGTGTTCCTGACCAGTGTGCTGGGAGCGGGGCCCGCCGCATTGGGCGTGATCGAAGGAATCGCCGAGTCCTCTGCGGCGCTCCTCAAGCTCTATGCCGGCTACCTGTCCGACCGGGCGAAACGCCGCAAGTCCTGGATCGTTGCGGGGTACGCCATCTCGAACATCATCCGTCCGCTGATTGCCGTGGTGGGGAACTGGGTCCATGTCCTGCTGCTCCGGTTCCTGGACCGGGTGGGCAAGGGGCTCAGGACATCGCCGCGCGATGCAATGATCGCGGAATCGACGCCGCTGGAAGCGCGGGGTGCCGCTTATGGATTTCACCGGGCCATGGACCACGGCGGCGCGATCGTGGGGCCCCTTGCGGCAACCGGCCTGCTGCTCATTGTCCATGACGAGATACGGACGATCTTCCTGATCTCCTTCATCCCCGGGACGCTTGCTGTCCTTCTGCTCCTGACGAGCCTCCGCGAAATGCCGTCGGACAAACGCTCCCCGGGCAAGACGGGGTTCAGCGCCCGGGCGGCATGGGCGGAAATGCCCTCGACGTTCAGGAACTACCTGCTGGTCATCGTCCTCTTCACTCTCGGCAATTCCACGGATGCCTTCCTGCTGCTCCGCGCTCAGGCGCTGGGCGTGCCGGTAGCCCTGCTGCCGACCATCTGGGTTGCGCTGCATGTGGTCAAAATGGCTTTTTCCATTCCCGGCGGCATTCTGTCGGACCGCATGGACAGAAAGAAGGTCATCATCGCCGGATGGGCGGTCTATGCCCTGGTCTACGCCGGCTTTGGCGTTGCCAGCCTGCAATGGCATGCCTGGGCGCTCTTCGCAGTCTACGGCATCTATTTCGGTCTCACCGAAGGAGTGGAAAAGGCGCTCGTTGCCGATTTTGCTCCGGCGCACCTGCGTGGCTCGGCGTTCGGGCTGTACCATTTGACCGTCGGCATAGGGGCCTTCCCCGCATCGCTGCTCTTCGGGCTGATCTGGCAGGCTGTCGGGCCGGCTGCGGCATTCGGCTTTGGCGCGGTCCTTGCGGTTCTCGCCGCCGTTCTGCTTTCCCTGCTGCCGTTGCAGCGTCCGGAAACGGGCGCGCTGTAAGTGCATGATGAGGTGGGCGGGAAACTCCTTTCATTCGGGGACCGAACGAAGAAATATCGTCAGGAGAGGTGAATCATGGGAATCTATTCAATCGCCATAACGGGAGCCAGCGGCGCGCCCTATGCGCTCAGGCTGCTGCAGCTGATCATTCAGGGCGGGCACAACGTCTACCTTACCATATCGGGGGACGGGCTCAAGATCCTGAATGACGAGGTGGGCATTCTGCTCAAGGGATCGGAAACGGAGATCCAGTATTCTCTGGAACGGCAGCTGGACGCCAAGCCCGGTCAGCTCAGGTACTTCGATGAGGACAACATGTATACGCCCATCGCCAGCGGATCGGTCCCCGTGGACGCCATGGTGGTGATCCCCTGTTCCATGAAGGCGCTGGGATCCATCGCGCACGGATTTGCGTCGAACCTGATCGAGCGGGCAGCGGACGTGACGATCAAGGAGCGGCGAAAGCTCATTATCGTGCCGCGCGAAATGCCGCTTTCGGCGATACACCTTCGGAACATGCTGACGCTCGCCGAGACCGGCTGTCACATCATTCCCGCCATGCCGGCGTTCTATCATCATCCCAAGCATCTGCAGGATATGGTCGATTTTGTCGTGGGAAGGGTGCTTGATGCGATGGGCGTGGAGAACTCGATCACCCCGCGCTGGGGGCTCTAGTCAGGCGTTGAATTCCGTCCCGCCGCCCTCGCCGAGGTTCTTGAGCCACTGGTCGATCGTGGACTGGTCCTGTTTGGAGAGGACTTCCTCCTGAACGAAGATGGGGGAGCCGACGCGGATCGCAACGGCAATGGCGTCGCTGGGCCGCGAGTCGATGTGGAACTCCTTGCCGTTCTGGAGCAGGTAGAGCGATGCATAGAAGGTGTTGTCCAGCAGGTCGCTGATGACCACCCGGGCGATCTCGATCTCCAGCCGGTCGAAGATCGATGCGATCAGGTCGTGGGTCAGGGGCCGGGCGGCCTTCATGTGGCTCATGGCAAGGGCGATGGAATTCCCTTCCGCGGAGCCGATCCAGATGGGCAGGACCCGGGCGCCCGTTTCATCTTTCAAAACGACGATGTAGCTGCTGTTCTTGCTGTCGAACAGCACCGTGCTGACCGTCATCTTGATCCACTGCGTCTCCCCCATAGTACCTAAACGATACCACAGCCCCCCTGACGAGTAAAGCGCAAAGACCGTTCGTCCACGGCATTCCCCCGGGAAAATACTTGACAAGAATAGTCAAGTTAGTTATGGTGTCTTCAGGAGCGGGACGCAGCGATGAAACTTTCCACGAAGGGAAAATACGGTGTCCGCGCGCTCTTCGAGATCGCCAGAAATTACGGCAAGGGGCCGCTTTCGATCAAGGAGATCGTCGAACGCCAGCGAATATCGTTGTCCTATCTTGAGCAGATCCTGCACAAGCTGGGCAAGGCGGGCATTATTGAGAGCGTACGGGGGCCGCACGGCGGGTACGTGCTTGCGCGCAAACCCGCTGACCTGACGATCGGCGACGTGGTGCGCGCGCTGGAAGGCCCGATCGCCCTGTCCCATTGCCTGGAGCCGGGAGAAGACGGGAACTGCTATCAGGCGGACGACTGCGTCGCCCGCATGGTATGGGCCAAGGTCGGAGAGAAGATCGAGGCGGCGCTGGACAGCATCACGTTTGATCAGCTCCTGCGCCAGCCCTTGCGCGAGCGTGAGCACCTGCTCACGCGGAAGAAAGCCGCGGCCGCAGGAAAGGGGGCCTGTTAACATGAGAAAAGTTTACCTGGACCATGCAGCAACCACACCGGCCCATCCCAAGGTCGTGGAGGCCATGATGCCTTTTTTCACGGCCAAGTTCGGCAATCCGTCGAACCTTCATGATGTGGGCCGGGAGGCGAAGAACGCCGTGGAGGAGGCGCGCTCCAAGACCGCTGCGCTGATCGGCTCGAAGCCCGAGGAGATCTTCTTCACCTCCAGCGGGACGGAGTCGAATAATTTCGCGATCAAGGGGCTCGCCCAGGCCAACAGCCAGAAGGGCAAGCATATCATTGTTTCCCAGGTCGAGCATTTTTCGGTCCTCCACCCGGTGAAAACGCTGGAGAAAGCCGGTTTCGCCGTTACTGCCGTGCCGCCGAGCAGGGAAGGGCTCGTGGATCCTGCGCATATCTCCAAGGCGATCACGAAGGAGACGGTCCTGGTCTCGGTCATGCATGCAAACAACGAGATCGGAACGATCCAGCCCATTGCCGAGATCGGGAAGATCACGCGCGAAAAGGGCATCCTGTTCCATACCGACGCGGTCGCCTCAGTCGGCTGGATCCCCGTGGATGTGCAGGCGCTCGGCGTGGATGCGCTCTCCCTGTCGGGCCATCAGTTCTACGGGCCCAAGGGCGCTGCGGCGCTGTATGTGCGGAAAGGCGTCCGGATCAAGCCGCAGATCGAGGGAGGGGTGCAGGAGGACGGACGGCGGGGCGGCACGGAGAACGTGCCGGCCATTGTGGGACTCGGCAAGGCCGCGGAGATCGCCGCTGCAGATATGGGAAACCGCGCAGCCTCTCTCACGCCCCTGCGCGACCGGCTGCTCGCAGGCCTCAAGCAGCGGGTACCCGATATGTTCCTGAACGGGCATCCGGAGCGGCGGCTGCCGCACAATGTGAACGTCTCCTTCCTCTATGTGGAAGGAGAGTCCATGCTGCTGTTTCTGAACATGGAAGGGATCTACGTTTCGAGCGGATCGGCCTGCACATCGCGGTCGCTCAAATCGTCCCATGTGCTGTCCTGCATCGGGACGGATGCCGCGGCGGCCAACGGGACGCTGCTCATGACCCTGGGCACGGGGACCTCGGCGGAGGATGTCGACTACGTGCTGGAAAAACTTCCGCCCATCGTGGAGCGTCTGCGGTCCATGTCGCCGTTGTACGAAGATGTCGTAAAGAGCAGGAAGAAAACCTGAGGAGGATAGTCATGGAACAGTACAGTTCAAAGGTGATGGAGCACTTCGCCCATCCCCATAATGTCGGTGAGATCGAGAATGCCGACGGCGTGGGGACGGTGGGCAATCCTGTTTGCGGCGACGTGATGCGTCTCTACATCAAAGTGGACAACAACACGATCACCGACGCCAAGTTCAAGACCTTCGGCTGCGGCGCCGCGATCGCGACGAGCAGCATGGTGACCGACCTGGTGAAGGGCAAGACGATCGACGACGCCCTCAAGATTTCGAATGCCGCCGTCGCCGAGGCCCTGGGCGGCCTGCCCAAGGTGAAGATGCACTGCTCCGTTCTGGCCGAGGAAGCGCTTAAGTCGGCGCTCGATGATTATTACAAGAAGAAGGGAATACCCTCGCCGGTGAAGATGCCCGCAGAAACGGGCCACGAGCACGAAGGGGAGTAGCGACCGGACTGCGTCGCCGCGCGGCACGCTTCGAGGATTGATCCATGGATGCGAAAGAGATACGGCCAGATGCGGTTCTCGATTGCGTCGGTTTGGCCTGTCCGATGCCGATCTTCAAGACCGCAAACAGGATCAAGGAACTGACTGCCGGCCAGGTGCTGGAGGTCCAGTCCGACGATGACGGCATCAAAATGGACATGCCTGCATGGTGCAACAAGACCGGCAATGAATTCCTCGGCCTCTACCAGGACGGAGAGGAATATCACGTCTTCGTGAAAAAGAAATGATCCTCAGGTTTCGCGAGAAGACCCGCAGGCCCGGCAACAGATTGCCGGGCCTTTGTCGTTCAGGAACTCCATGAAGCGCGGGAATAGCCTTGAGCTTCTGCTGACGATCCGGTACAATTACTTCCATGACTGAACAGAACCTGATGTCCCTCATCATCGTCCTCGGCAGTTTCGCAGCGCTGCTCCTGGTCCGCCGCCTGCTGTTTGCGTTGCTGCAGCGCTTCACGAAGAAGACGGAGACTGAGATCGACGATATCATTGTTGCCAGCCTCCGGATCCCTTCGCTGCTCCTTGTCGTTGCCTTTACAATCTCCATCGGCATCACCCGCGCAGAATTTCCGGAGAGCTATTCCGTGTATGCTGCGAAAGGGATTTCCCTCTCCATCATCCTGACCATCACCGTGGCCCTGGCAAATGTGAGCGGCCGGCTGCTCTCCTACTTTTTACAGCGGGTTGAGCTGCCGATCTCGACCACCAGCCTGCTGCTCGCCGTGGCAAAGACGACCGTCTATATTGTCGGCGCGCTCATCATCCTGAACTCCCTGGGCATTTCAATCGCCCCCATCATCACGGCCCTGGGCGTGGGCGGTCTCGCCATGGCCCTGGCGCTCCAGGACACCCTCTCGAATCTCTTCGCCGGCATCCATATCATGGCCGAACAGACGATCCGCGTGGGAGACTTCATCCGGCTCGAGACCGGCCAGGAAGGATTCGTCGAGGACATTTCCTGGCGCACGACGCGGATCCGCATGGTGCCGAACAACATGGTGATCATGCCGAACAACAAACTTTCCCAGAGCGTGATCACGAACTACCATCTGCCGAAGCGGGAGATGATCCTGGCGCTTCCGGTCGGGGTGAGCTATGCTTCCGATCCGGACAGAGTCGAGGGGCTGCTGCTCGATGAAGTGAAAAAGGCCGCAGGTGAGGTGCCGGGGCTTCTTGCCGATCCTGCGCCCCAGGTCCAGTTCCGGCCGGGCTTCGGGGACTCGTCGCTCGACTTCACCGTGCTCTGCGCGATCTGCGAGGTGAGCGAACAGAACCGCGTGATGAGCGAGCTGCACAAACGGATCTTCCGGAGGCTCGGGAAGGAAGGCATCGAATTTCCTTATCCCACGAGGACCGTGTATCTTCGCGACGAGCGCCGGGGCGGCTAAAGCAGGCACTTTCCTGTTGCATTCCGCCCCGTGCGGAAGGTAAGATGTCCCACTGAGCAGCATCCATTTTGTTGAAGGAGGAACAGTTTCATGATCATGGTGAACATTGACCTGGCCAAGTGCGATGGCGACGGGACCTGCGCGAACGTCTGCCCGCAGTCGGTCTTCAAGGTCAGCGGCGGCAAGGCGGAGGCGGTCAATATGTCGGAGTGCATCAATTGCCAGACCTGCGTCGAGAACTGCCCGCAGAGCTGCATTACCGTTACCGAGATGTAATCATCACGAAGGTTGTCTTGAAAAGGGCCGGTCATCTGACCGGCCCTTTTTTTATTGACACTACCGGTTCGGAAAACTGTGCTTGTCAACTAACGATGCTCCTCAAGAGTGCCTTTGAATTTCATGCGGAACTCTCCTGCGCCCTTTTCGCACTTGACATGTTTTTTGATTAATACTACAATCGAGCCGATTTGACAAACTAACTGCCGGCAGGGAGGCCAAGATGCGTGCAATGATGCTGATACTGATGATCATATGTTCCATGCTGCCTGGTGTAGCCTTTTCAGGAGAAGCGGTTGTCCCACATGTCTGGATGAATTTCACGCAAGACGTCTCCGGCGGCAACGCCTATGATGGAGACCAGGCATGGATTGTCACCGAATTCTATATTACGAATATTTCGAAAAAGTCTCGAACAGTGATCGTTTCGCTGTACAGGAAAGACGGTACGCCCATAGCAGGATTTCCGGTTGTTCTCGAGAATGGTTCGTCCGCGGCTGAGCAGACGATGACCGACGACCATGGTCAGATCTCTGTAGAGGTTAAAGGGATCTCGCAACTTTCGATCCGGACGCGGCCGGAATACGGAACCAATGTGAGCGGATTTGCTACCATCGCAAGCAAGAACAAGCACGCTAATCAGGAAGCGCATCATTCCTCAGAACCTGCACTCGTTGCAACTGTCGTGATCCGTGGCGACATCACCGATGGTTTCAACCTCTGGTCATCCTATAATGAATCGCAGCAGATCAACGGGGGTAATCCGTTCTAGGAAACACGGGTCTGGAAGGAAAAAGGCCGGTCGTCTGACCGGCCTTTTTTATTGAGCTTAGGTAGACCGCCGGGCCGCGCGAGTCGTGCGACCGGCCCCCGTTTTGTTTTACAACAGGGGGTGAATGTTATTTCGACGTGTCCTTCGGCGCGCTGAAGGCGCGCAGGAGGTCGATGGGCAGCGGGAAGACGATGGTCGTGTTCTTCTCCGTTCCGATCTCGGTGAGAGTCTGAAGATAGCGCAGCTGGAGCGCGGTGGGATCCTTGCTGATGATCGCCGCCGCCTCGCCCAGTTTGGTCGATGCCTGGAGCTCGCCCTCGGCATGGATGATCTTGGCGCGCCGTTCCCGTTCCGCCTGCGCCTGAATGGCCATGGCACGCTGCATTTCCGCCGGCAGGTCCACGTTCTTCACTTCCACCGCCGTCACCTTGATCCCCCAGGGCT
>JAKAHZ010000199.1 GCA_021814615.1 Nitrospirota bacterium
GGGATGGATGACGACCCTGCTCCCGAATTCTTCCTCGAAGTATCCCGCCATGCCCGCGTGGTCTGTGTCGGGATGGGTAATGAAGATGCGCGTGACCCGGCCGGGATCCATGCCCCGCTTTTTGAGCAGGCGCTTGAAATCAGCGTAATAGATGCCGTGGCCTGCGTCGATCATCGTGAGCTCGTCGCCCTGGCGGAAGAGATAGACATTCTCGCTTGTCGGCATGCGGAACCCGTAGAGCATCACGCCGCCGGGAAGATCGGACCGTTCCATGATCCGGCTGTGGAATCGGTCGCCTGTCCAGGTGCGGGACCGCGAAACGAGGGTCAGGACCTTCTCGAACACATCGCCCGCCTCAAGATCGTTGCCTGCTTCCGCAGAGAAGCCGATCAAATCCTGTTCCAGTTCCTTCGAGGACTTGACCAGCGAGCGCAGCTCGTCCACGCCGCTTGACGGGAGAAGGTTTTTCAGGCGCAGGAAGAACTTCTCGACCAGCTTCAAGCCGATCACATGCTGCACCTCATGGGCGTCGGTGCCGCGGTAGAGCACGCGGTAGTGATAGCCCTTGCCGTTCATTGCATTCAGAAGCGTGTCGATCTCAGCGGTGTTGCGCGTTGCCATGGCGATCGACGCCGATCCCGCGTCGATGTCCTCATCATAGAGCATGTAAATGACATTCGCGCTGTGTTCCGACAGAAGCCGGGCAAACGCGGCGAGGGTGCCGGGTCGGTTCTCGAGCCTGACCTTGATCTCGAGGATGTTGTCCGTCGAGGTGATCTGGACATCATCGGCCGGCGACGCGGAGGCGCCATCAGCGGGCAGCGAGGCTACCGCAGCGGAAAAAGCTTCAAGTGACTGCTTGTCAGGTACCTGTACCTCCGTCACCACGCGCGAGCTGTCGATGGACCGGTCGTAGTGGAAGAATGCGATATTGCCGCCTGTTCCCGCAATCGATGTGGCAAAGGATGCGAGGGAACCCGGCCGGTCGGCGAGGATCACGCGGCACTTGACGAGGAAGCCCTGCTTCTCGGGATAGGGCTGGAAGATCTTCAGGTGATAGCAGGATGTATCAGTCATAGGTCAATGCGTCTTCACCACGAAATGCACGAAGGACACGAAGAAGGCTCGCGTTTGAGACTCTTTGCAAGCTTCGCGGCTTTGCGTAAGACAGCATAATCCGTTTATCCGGATTGTCTGCGGTCACGATGTGGTTTATAGTATCACAACGACGCGCCGACGTCGCCAGAAATGAGGACTTCATTCGATTGCTTCTTTTCCCCGCGTCCTCTGCGTCCTCGGCGGTGATATATCGGACTTCATTCAATTACTTCTGGACTTCATCACACGAGCACGGTTAATATTGCATTCAACATGCGCCGCATATTCTTTTCAATACTCATCACCATCCTCTGCAGCACGCTGCTGCTTTCCGGCTGCGGGGGAAAGAAACCGTCCACCCAGCCGCCCTCCGAAGGCAAGGTGAAGCCGTCGCAAAAGCCCTATACCGTCATGGGCAAGCGGTACGAGCCCCTGAAGAGCCATGTGGGTTTCGTGCAGGAGGGCATCGCGAGCTGGTATGGCCCGGACTTTCACGGCAAGAAAACGAGCAGCGGCGAAGTATACGACATGCATGCCATGACCGCTGCGCACAAGACCCTGCCCCTGGGCGTGTACGTGAAGGTCAGGAATCGCGACACCGGCGCCGAGGCCATCGTACGCGTGAACGACCGCGGCCCTTTCGTCAAGAACCGGGTCATCGATCTTTCGCTCACTGCGGCGAAGAAGCTGGGCGTGGACAAGGCAGGAACCGCGCCGGTCAGGATCGAAGCCCTGGGCTACCGCGCCACGGACAAGCCGGGCCAGGAATACCGGGAACCGGAAAGCTATGACAGCGGGAATTACTCTGTCCAGGTTGGCGCGTTCAAGGACCAGGAGAATGCGAAGAGGCTGGCTGCGGAGATTCAGAGGAGATACGGATATTCAGAAGTGCGCCCAGCAACAGTGAACGGCGACCTCTTCTACCGCGTCCATGCAGGCAAGTATCATTCACTCAAGGCGGCCGAGGATGCGGAGAAAAACTATATCGACGACGGATTCCCGGGGAGTTTCACCGTATCGCTGGATTAGAGACAGCCATGAGACAGTCAATCGGCGGCGTGAGCAAGCGTCTGAGAAATACTCGGTTTTGAGTAGAATCAGGACCCATGCGAAGATCCCCGGCAGACGACCGAGGAAGAGGGTTAAACATTTCAGACTGTTTGAGCCCGGAGAGTATTACCTGTTCGAAGGGCGAGTTTCTGAAATGTACCGAGGACGACCGAGTCTGCCGGAAAAGGATCTTCGCCGGGTGCCCTTCTTTGGAGCCACCTTTCTTCGGGCAAGCAAGAAAGGGGGCAAAGATATTTACTTCCTGAACATGGCATGACACTGCACGCAGCCGTCGAGCAGCTTTTTCGTTCGCATCAGCAGTCCCTTCTCGTTGTTCTTCTCGGCATCGACCGCCAGCATCTCCAGTTCCGCATGAAAATGTTTGTCCATGGACACGAAGGTTCCGAGCTTCGCGGCATTCTTCTCCAGTTTAACCGTTCCCTGATGCACGCCCTCGTGCGTCCGCTCCATGGTACCGTGGAGCGAATGGATCGCCGCATGCACGCGCTTGCTATCACGGACTGCTACTGCTGAAACGATTTCCCGGAACGCCGTATCCAGCTGAAGCATCTCGTCGATGAGTGGATTGCCGGTGGAAGGTGATTCCGGGGTCGTTGCCGAAGACGCTGAATGCATGTGTTCGTGCATGTGCTCGTGGGTCATGCCCTGTTCCTGCGCATGAGCAAAAGAACCGAACATGCTGTACGCGAGAAGGAGCAGCACGGGAACGACGTTTGAAACAATGGAGCGATGACGACTGTTCATGGAAAGGACCTCCTGTCGGGGGGATACAGGAAGTATAGCGCGGCTCTTTCCGGCGTGCGGCGACGAGCTCCTCGCTCCCTTTAGGCGAGATAATCCACCGCCACCCTGTTCTCCCGCACTTTGCCTACGAAGTCAGCGACCTTCAGGTGTTCGGGATGTTTCGCATAGGTGTTCAGATCCGCTTCATTCGCAAATTCCGAGTAGATGGCGAGATCGTAGTTCCCTTCCGGAGAAAGAGCATTGATCCCCACCTCCAGATGCACGATCTGCGGGATCTTGGTCCGGAGCGCTTCCAGGTCGCGCTTGATCTTCCTTGCATTCTCTTCCTTTGATGCCCCTTCCGCGGTGGCCTTCAGTTTGAACAAAACGATGTGCTTAAGCATGAGATAAGCTCCTTTCTATGATCTTCAGTGAAACGGTGTTTACCATTAAAGGATTTTACGAGTTAGA
>JAKAHZ010000200.1 GCA_021814615.1 Nitrospirota bacterium
TCGTCCTCGGCGCCGAGGGCGGGACGTTCTACGTCGGCGAGCAGAAGCTCGTCGAGGCGAACGCGAAGGCGGTCGTCGAGTGCCTGAAGGAAGACGGCCCCCGCACGGTGCTCGAGATCCTCGACGTCTCCGTGAGCGGCCGGGCGCCGAAGAACGAGCCGGCGATCTTCGCCCTCGCGCTTGCCACGGTCCACGGCGATGCGGCGACGAAGGCGACGGCCTACCGGGCGATCCCGAAGGTCTGCCGGATCGGGACGCACCTCTTCCACTTCTGCCAGGCGGTCCAGGATCTCCGGGGCTGGAGCCGGGGCCTACGAGGCGGGGTGGGCGCTTTCTACGCTGACCGCGACGAAGCGGATCTGGCCTACCAGTTGGTGAAGTACCGCCAGCGGGACGGGTGGACTCACAAGGACGTGATCAAGCTCGCCCACCCGAAGATGAAGGACCCGATCAAGAACGCCCTGATCCACTGGGCGCTGGGCAAGACCAAGGAGGGCGACGACTCCGACCGGCACGCTATGCGCGGCCCGGTCATCGCCGCCTTCGAGGAGGTCCAGCGCCTCGGGAAGGAAGCGGTCACGGCGACGGTCGCGCTCCGGATCATCGAGCTCGTCAAGGCAGCCCGGCTCCCATGGGAAGCCCTACCGACGGAAGCGCTCACGCTCCGGCCGGTGTGGGAAGCCCTCGCGCCGACGATGCCGCTCGGTGCTCTTGTCCGCAACCTCGGCCGCATGGCATCCCTTGGAATGCTGGAGTCGAACCTCCAGGATGAGACGAAGGCGATCGCAGCCCGGCTCGTTGATCGCGAGGCGATCCGCAAGGCACGGCTGCACCCGTTGGGGATCCTCAACGCCCTCTTGACCTACAAGATGGGACACGCGGTCAAGGGTTCCCTCGCGTGGCGGCCGACGTCGGCGATTTGGGACGCACTCGAGGCGGCGTTCTACCTCGCCTTCGACGAGATCGAGCCCACGGGTAAGAACTGGCTCCTCGGCCTGGACGTCTCGGGCTCGATGACCGGCGGCAGCATCGGGGGAACGCTGCTCACCCCGGCGGCAGGCACGGCCGTTATGGCGATGGTCACGGCCCGCGTCGAGAAGAGCACCGAGATCTACGGATTTACGAGCACGTTCCAAGATCTCGGGATCTCGGCGAAAGACACGCTCCACGCTGCGATCCAGAAGGTCCACAAGTCGAACTTCGGCTCGACGGACTGCTCCCTCCCGATGACCTGGGCGCTCGAGCGGAAGATCCCGGTCGACGCGTTTATGGTTCTGACAGATAATGAGACTTACGCGGGCAAGATGCACCCTTTCCAGGCTTTGCAGCAATACCGCAAGGCGATGGGACGCCCCGCCAAACTCATTGTCTGCGGGATGACCTCGACCGGGTTTTCCCTCGCAGATCCCAGCGATGGAGGCTCTCTCGATGTCGTCGGATTCGATACCACAACGCCGCAGGTCATTGCGAACTTTGTTCGCTAAGGCAGATCCTCAAACGACTTGGCTCGCAGGGCTGTTGGATGGAGAAGGAGCGTTCTTCTCCATCCGCAGCAATGTGGGAGGAAAGATCTACCGCTATCCGCATATCGTGATAGGGATGACGGACAAGGACACGATTGATCGAGTCGGGGCCTTGTTCGGAACGAAAACCGCCAATCCCGACAATGGAGAAGGTCGAAAACCTTTCTATCGCGCTCAAATCACCGGAGCAAAAGCGGCCGACTTCATGCAGAGCATTCTCCCCTACATGAGCGCACGGCGTAGCGTAAAGATCCGAGAGATCCTTTTGGAATACTTCAACAAACCCTCCGCGAACGAGGCGAGGAGTCGCACGATGAAGGAAGTACGGCGCAAGAAGAAATGGATCTCCGGAGGCAAGCGATGACCAAGAAGGACTTCCTCTTCGCCCTGGCCCTCCTCGGGCTGGCCCTCGCCCTCGGGACCTTCGTCGACCATTTCGGCCGCAAGCCGGTCCTGATCCGAGAAAACAGCTCGGCTCCGGCCCTGAATCTGGATCCCGGAAGCCGTCCTAGAAACCCCTAAAAAGGGGCCTGGAAGGCCCCAGGAGCTCGAAAAGGCCCTAAGTAATACAAAGGACTGCCTTCAAGGAAGAAGGTGGTCCTTTGATTTTTAATAGTTTGATTTATGATATAATTAATTCAGAAAGGTTGGTCGGAATCCAACCTAAGACCCACTGACGAGGACAGCATGAGCACAGCGAATTACATACTCCGCTTGGTGGCGACTCGTCAGGACGAGGACGGGGCTATCCGCGCAAGCCGGGTTCGCCGTTTTAGCGCCACCGCAACCCGCGCCGATGCAGAGAAGGCGGCCTATGATGCCGTGGGTTTTGGTTCAATCACGGACCGCGTGTTCTGGCGCGTTGAAGTCCAGACGGCCCCGGAAAACGGCGTAATGGCTCCTAAATGGGAGCGCATGTGGAGCAACGAGAAAGACGGCGGCATTTAATGTTTTTGGCGCATTTCCTGAAATCATTCAGGAAAAGGCAACAAAGACAACACTCTAATTTCTACAAGTGGATGGTAAAGGCCACGTCCACGCACATGAAGATCGGGTGCCACGATCACACTTGGGCTGATTGGAAACAGCACGGCATGGCCTACACTAAGGCCAACGGCTGCGACAAAGAGTTCAAGGAATGGTGGCCCGTGGCTGATGCGGCGCGCAAGTGGCTGCAGAAGCGGTTCCCGGCCAAGAAGGCCACAGCTAAGAAGGGAGCCTAGACCATGAGCACTCAGCAGCACACGCCGACATTAACCCAAGAACAAATTTTTATCCGGCATAGGTCTGAATGTACCCTTGCGACTTGGCGCGAAGACAGGCCGCGTCCTGGCTATGGCAAGCAGGAGGGAGGCAAGGCGCACATTGCGAGAATCCAGGAATGGGCCAAAACGAACCCTATGCCCGAATGTAATTGTGGTGCTGAGCATTTTCAAAAAATAGCTCTCCGAGCCTGCAATAGTCATGAGGCGCTGGTGGCTGCGCTTGAGGATTGCATCAACATCTTGAACGGGACGACCATGCAGACCCGCCGTTTGCTCCACTGGGCGCAGGATCGAGAAATCCCCGACATCGCCACGCGTCGGGCCATCGGGGACGACCTGGCCGTGTTCTCCGAAAAGGCCCACAAGATCAACGCCGCCCTCTCCCTCGCCAAGGAGGGGTGAGCCATGGCCTCGGGAGGCAAGCGCGAAGGGGCCGGGCGCCCAAGCCTCGGCGAGATGAAGCAGGTGCTCATCCGGATACCAGAAGAGCTGAAGGAATCCCTGCGTCTACGCGCCCAGGACGAGGAGAAGAGCTTGAAC
>JAKAHZ010000201.1 GCA_021814615.1 Nitrospirota bacterium
GGTTGTCCACGCCGATGAAATTCATGTCGAACCGCTCGGGTTCGTTGAAATCGAACTGCACCGTGGAGCACTGCCAGAGCCGTCCCAGGGCGTCCTTGATCTTGATGTCCACCTTGGGGCCGTAGAACGCGCCGCCGCCCTCGTCCATCTCGTAGGCCAGGCCCGCCTTGTCCGCGGCGATCTTGAGCGCCTGCGTGGCCTGTTCCCACATCCGGTCGTCGCCCACGGCCTTTTCCGGCTTCGTGGCGATGTAGGCGGTGAACTCGTCGAACCCGAAGGTCTTGAGCATCTTCACCACGAAACCCAGGACCCGGATCACTTCCTGTTCCATCTCCTCGGGCGCCACGAAGATGTGCGCGTCGTCCTGCGTGAACCCGCGGACCCTGAGGAGGCCGTGCAGCACGCCGGAGCGCTCGAAGCGGTAGACCGTGCCGAGTTCGGCATAGCGCATGGGCAGCTCGCGGTAGGAGCGGAGCTTGTTCTTGTAGATCTCGATGTGGAAGGGGCAGTTCATGGGCTTCACGTAGAACTCCTGCCCTTCCACTTCCATGGACGAATACATGTTCTCCCGGTAAAACCCGAGATGTCCCGACGTTTCCCAGAGGACCGCCCGGCCTACATGGGGAGAGTACACGAAATCGTAGCCGTTCTTCTGATGCTCGTCGCGCCAGAAGTCCTCGATGGTCTTCCGGATCAGGGCGCCCCTGGGGTGCCACAGCACCAGTCCCCCGCCCACGTTGTCGGAGAGGGAGAAAAGGTCGAGGTCCTTGCCGAGTTTCCGGTGGTCGCGCCGCTTGATCTCCTCGAGCCGCGCCAGATGGGCGTCCAGCTGGTCCTTGGCCGGGAAGGAGATGCCGTAGATGCGCTGGAGCATCCGGTTCTTCTCGTTGCCCCGCCAGTAGGCGCCGGCCACGGACAGGAGCTTCACCGCCTTGATCCGCGACGTCACGGGCACATGGGGCCCGCGGCAGAGGTCCGCGAAATCGCCCTGCTCGTAGACCGTCATCGTGCCGTCGGCGATCTCGCCGATCAGCTCGACCTTGTAGGGTTCATCCTTCTTTTGAAAGAACGACAGCGCGTCGGCCTTGGACAAGGTCTTCCGGGTCACCGGCACGGCCGCCTTCGCCAGCTCGGCCATCCTGCCCTCGATCTTCGCCAGATCCTCGGGCGTGAAAGGCCGCTCGTAGTCGAAGTCGTAATAGAAGCCCTCGTCGATGGCCGGTCCGATGGCGACCTTCGCCGACGGGAAGAGCTGCTTCACCGCCTGCGCCATGAGGTGCGAGGTGCTGTGCCAGTAGATCTCCTGCCCTTCTTTGCTGCCGAAGGTCACGATCTCCACGGAGGAATCGTTGTCAACGGGAAGGTTCAGGTCCTGAAGCCGTCCGTCTAGTTTGATTGCGAGAGCGTCCTTTGCAAGGCGGGAACCAATCTTCTCGGCAATCGCCTGACCGGTGATGCCTGCTGGCATGCTTTTTCTGGAACCGTCAGGCAGACTGAGCTGTATATCACTCATACGCTGCCATGTCTCGCACTATGTGGATATTCAAGGTAAAAATGGTAGGCCCGGGCGGTTTCGAACCGCCGACCTCTACCGTGTCAAGGTAGCGCTCTCCCCCTGAGCTACGAGCCTATTTCGTCTCCATTTCGTGTTTAATGACCGTTAATACTATGAAATTCCTGTCTTCTTGTCAAGGGGAAAAGAGATTTTTCGCATGCAAGGCTTATAAACGAAGGCTCGTATCACCGCGAAGGCACTCAATCGTGTCCGTATTCAACGCAGATGAACGCTGAGAACGTATGAAGACCCTGATATTTCCTTATCAGCGTAAATCATAGATTTACTCATCGCTGTTTCAGCGTTTAATTGTATCCATAAGGGTCGTATCTGTTGTTATGACTTCCTTCGCGTCCTTGGCGTCTTCGCGGTTCATAAGATTCAGGGTCTAAGCTATAATCCCTCCAGGAGCCGAAACCATGACCATCCCGCTTTTCCGATCAGCAGCCTTTGCCGCGATTGTCATCCTTTCCCTGTCCTGCCAGCCCCGGTCCCCGGAGAACCGGGTCGTTGCGCAGGTGAACGGCGACCGAATCACCCTCGCTGAGCTCAGGGAAGAGATCGCCCTCTACCGCGACCAGCACCAGGGAGAACCGGAGACCGAATCCGCGGCCGACGATCATCTGAAGAGCATCATCGAACGCAGGCTCATGCTGCAGGAGGCCGCGAAAGAAGCCATACCCCCCCCTGCCGGGGCGAGCGGAAGGTCCCGGGAGCGGATGCTCATCTCACAACTGGTCAGGACCAAGACCGGGGAATGGGAATCGAGGATCGTCGCGACCGAAGAGGACATACGGCGCCACTACGACCGGCTGCGCTTTGACGTGATGGTCACGGTGGCCCATGCCAAGGACCTCGCGACGGCAGAGAACATCGCCGAGCAGATGCGCCTCGGCAAACCGGTGCCTGACTCGGAGATCCTGGGCCCCCTGTTCTACGAAAGCGTCCGCCTCACCGCACTGGAGAACGCCTTCGACCTCGACCGGGGAGATATCGGGGTTTTCGCGGCAGACGACGGCTTCATGGTGATCCAGGTGATGAAGAAGGAGCCCCTCAAGTTGCCTTCCTATAAGAGCATGCGGGAAAAACTCCGCAACGATGCCTTGGAGATCATGCGGGAAAAGACCATGGCCGATTGGATGGAATCGGTAAAAAGCAAAGCAAAGATCGTCGTAAACCAGGCCCTGGTCAAGGAAGCAGCAGCAGGAGTGAAATGAGCGTATCTCGTCGTCATCCCATATCCGCTCCGGCTCTCGCCGCCGTCCTCCTGGCTGTGACGATCATGGTCATGCTGCCGCCGCCCATCGCAGCCCAGACGCTCACCACGCAGTACACCATGATCTACTTCGCGGAACAGGCAGACCTGGACCGGTTCCTGCGGAGCATCGGCGGCGGAGGGATCTTCGGCGGATCAGCCGACGACGGCAACCTTGTGCGGAAACGGATCGACGGGATCATCGAACAGGTGATGGATATCCTGGACATGAGGCCCCAGCACATGCGCATCACCGTCTTTCTCGTGCGCGGCCTGGGCAACGTCGAGGCCGCCTATCACGGCAGCGGCCAGCTGGGGCCCGCCCCTCCCGCTTTTTACGACCACAGCAGCCAGAACATCACCGTGTCCGTCGACGATGTGACCGAAGGGATGCTGGCCCACGAGATCGCCCATGCCGTGATCTGCCACCATTTCCGCACCCCGCCGCCCCGGAAGATGCAGGAGATCCTGGCGCAGTATGTGGACAGGCATTTGAAG
>JAKAHZ010000202.1 GCA_021814615.1 Nitrospirota bacterium
AGGCTGTCCAGGAGGTAGCGGACGGAATAGTTCGAGACTTCCACGCCGAGATAGTCGGTGGCAACGTCCTCGATCTGGTGGGCTTCATCGAACACGACAACCTGGTGAGCGGGGAGCACGTTTCCACCCGTTGCCAGGTCGGCGAAATAGAGATGATGATTCGCCACGAGCACCTGCGCCTGCTGTTCGATGAGTTTGGCCCGCTGGTAGTAACAGTCCTTGTAATAGCCGCAGTCGCGGCCGAAGCAGAGGTCCGATTCCCGGCAGGCCTTCGCCCAGAGGCCGTACCCCGGCTCGAAGTCCAGTTCGCTTTTAAGACCGGTGCGGGTCTTCGTGGACCAGCCGAAGAGCCGGTTCAGGGGCTCGATCTCCGACTGTTCATAGAGGTTCCCCATGCGGAGCTGGTCGAACCGGCGGAGGCAGAGGTAGTTCTCGCCGCCGACGCAGAGCGCAACGCGGAAATCGCCCAGCACGGACTTGAGAAAGGGGATGTCCTTTTTGACGATCTGCTGCTGCAGCGCTTTCGTGTAAGTCGCCACGACGACGCGGCAGTTCTCTTCGCGGGCCCAGGTAACCACGGGAACAAGGTAGGCGAGGCTTTTGCCCACGCCGGTCCCGGCCTCGGCGATGAGATGGGTCCTGCTGCCGAGCGCTTTCCAGACGGCCTCTGCCATCTGCAGCTGCTCCGGCCGATGCTCATAGGCGGGGCCCATTGCCCGGGCAACAGCACCGGTCGTCCCGAGAATGTCCGCAACATTCATGGGGTTACAGTACCATGTGGGATGTGTGAATGCAAAAGGAAAGCAGATCGAAGACGGGAAAGGGGAGAGCGCGCAGGAACATCACAGACCGGCTGCGGAATAATAGGTGTCCAGAAACTCGTCCCAGTGATAATGATTGATGAAATCGCCGCCGTTTCCGAATCCTGTCTGGGCATCGTAGTTACGGTAATTCTTGTCGTAGGTATTGATGGTGCGTGATCGGAAGAAGACGATCGAGACGCCATGAGCATTTGGCCGGGCGTCGCCGTGGTATTCCTTGATCGTCCCCTCCGCAATGGTCGATGAGATGGACGATCCGCCGGTAAAGAGACGGTCAAAATCCTGAAGATCCACATATACTCCCGGTTGAATATAGTGATCGATTTCCTGAGCATTGCTTCTTGCCGCGCCGATCGATGCGACGGTTTGCGCGCTCGTTGCCGGATCGGACAGCTGCGACCGGAGACCGGCTGCGAGCGAATCGACTTCCGTTGCCAGCGTTCCCAGACAGGCTGTCCGGAGAGCGGCGATGGTATGGCGTTTCTCGTATGTCGGAAAGGCCGGGTAGAAGTAGCTCTCCAGAAAATCGTGGTAGCTGTCAACGATAATCCTCGAGAGATCCTCGGTGTTCATGCGCGGGTTGCCGGTCAGCTGGGAAAGGATGGGGGTGTAGTACCAGCCATGGCTTTCACCTACTTCCTGGCTGCTGATAATGATGGGAGCAAGGTCCTTGAATTCGTAGAGCGCTTCAATGGTTCCCATGATGCTGGCATCGAGGCCGAGAACATCCAGCTTGATGCCTGAGGCCTGAATTGCCTTCTTCACCTGGTGATTGGCAAGAAAAGGGCTCTTGTTGTCTTCGTCGTAGAAGATGGATTTTCTTGAAATTCCGGCAGCCGGTTGCGAGGGGCCGTCACCCTGGTCCCAGCCGTTCCCGTGGTTCCAGAGTACGAGCACGACCCGGTCTGCAGGATAGGCATCCTTTGCCCAGACGAGGAAATCGGTGAGCGTCTGGGGGTTCGCCATATCAAGCTCGCCCAGGTCGGAGATTAGCTCCCAGTCATTCTTGACGATTCGATAACGCTTGGTCGTGATCCCCTGGGGAAGGTCGAGCTGGACAATGACCTGCACGTTGTCAGTCGATCCGATGGCTTTCATCTCGTCGATGTCTTCGATTGCCGAGCTGCCAAGGTTGTTATCGCCGTCCATGTAAACAAGGAACGTCCAGGTGGGAGCGGGACCTTTGCTTTCGCTGCTGCAGGAAAAAAGAATTAGAGAAAGGAACAGGAAGAGACAGCACTGGAAGAAATGCTGTGGGACACGGATGAACACGGATGAACGCGGATTGAAAAGAAAAGAATTCATTACTTTCTCAGAAAAGGAAATCGTTTAGTCCTTGTAGCATGCTTTGGCTGCTGCTGGCAAGGAAAAAAAGAGGGCAGGGAAGAATCCCTGCCCTCAGTTCTGGTTTGTGAGATTACGCCTGCGAGCGTTTCCGATGCATCAGGTACCTTACCGCATACGTCAGGCCTGTCAGGATGAGCAGCATCACCGTGATACGCACGGGCAGCGACGCTTCCACCAGCAACCAGCTCATTGCCACGAAGGGCAGGAGCAGGATCTTGACAGTTGTCCGCGCCCAGGCACGCTCTGCGATGTAATTAGCGATGGGCGGGCTGACCCGGTAGTAGGTCTCCACGAACCACGTGCCCGCGGCATTCGTCAGCAGATAGTTGTCGCGGAACTTCCTGAGCCAGGTGACCGGCGCTTTGTCCGCCGATCCGAAGGCTGCCGTGGCGATGAAGCATTTCCGGCTGCTTACGCCGCCGCCGCCGACGGCAAAGTTCGAATTGCCGCCGGAGCCGGTCGAAGAAGCCTCGCTGCCGGAGAAATACATAAGAGCTTCGTTCGAAAGCTTTCCGATGAAGACATGTCCGCCGCCAGCCTGGGTGATGGGAGCGATTCTGAAATAGATCAAGGGAACGCCCTGCATGCCCCAAGATTGATCGATCATGCCGCCTGTTGCGTTAGCACCGATGTCGAAGTGAGCAAGATAATCAGCTGTTGTTGTGCCATGATTCGGGCCGTAAAATACTCGGTAACCGGTTGCATCATGGGGCAAAGAGGCAGTGAATTCGAAATAGATCGTGCCGAGGGAAGGACCGGGATTGACGCTCACGATGGTCACCGGCGAATTGGAAACCAGCGGATTTGTGCCTGCAGCAATTTCTGCTCCATCGCTCACGCCGTCGCCATCGGTATCCGGATTAAGTGGATTTGTCCCAGCCTGGAACTCCTGAAGCCAATTCAGCCCGTCACCATCTACATCCTGCGTGACTACGGGATCGTTGGCATTATTCGGATCAGTACCATAATGGATTTCCCAGAAATCGGGAAAGCCGTCGCCATCGGTATCCGTTGCGTTAACAATAGAACCATAGGATATGATGTTGGCACGTAAGTTTGTTGCCTGCGGCTGGGGTTGGTGGAAGTTGTTCGTTGTCATGCCGCCCAAGA